>DATIFD010000662.1:0-2714 GCA_035455385.1 Burkholderiaceae bacterium | reverse complement strand
GTGAATGATCGTGCGCGGGTCGAACACCGCATTGCGGCCGAGCGGGATCGCGTCGCGCAGCGCCGTCTGGTCGGCGGCACCGGCATCGGGCAGCAGACCTTGGTGCCAGGCCAGGATGCGCCGCGCCTCGCGCGTGGCCTGCGCTTCGTCGTCGACCAGCAGGTCGATGCCGCCGGCCTTGGCGATCGTCTCGGCGGGGCCCACGTCGTCGGGCGCCACGACGCCGAGGCCGCCGCCTTCGATCATCGCCGGCCCGCCCATGCCGATGCTGGCGCGACGCGTCGAGATCACGGTGTCGCAGCTGCCCAGCAGCGCCGCGTTGCCGGCAAAGCAATAGCCTTCGACGATGCCCAGGGTCGGCACCTGGCCCGACAGCGCGGCCAGCGCGCGGAACGTCGTGCAGTGCAGCCCCGACACCGACGGCGAGTCGACGTCGCCGGGCCGGCCGCCGCCGCCCTCGGCGAACAGCACGAACGGCAGCTTGTGCTCGGCGGCCAGCTCGAGCAGCCGGTCGGACTTGCGGTGGTTGTTGTTGCCCTGCGTGCCGGCGAGCACCGAATAGTCGTACGCCATCGCCGCGCAGCGCGCGCGCTCGGCACCGAACTCGCGCGCGTGGACCAGGCCGGTGCCGGTGACGAGCCCGTCGGCCGGGGTGTTGCGCTGCAGGTCGTCGAGGCTGCGCCGGCTGCGCTGCGCGGCCACCGCGAACGCGCCGTATTCGACGAAGCTGCCGGCATCGAACAGTGCGGCGATGTTCTCGCGCGCGGTGCGCCGGCCCTGGGCGTGACGCGCCTCGACCATCTGCGGTCGCGCCGCGTCGTCGAGCAGCGCGCGCCGTGCGCGCAGCTCGTCGAGGTCCGGCCGCGCGGCCGGCGCGGCCGCCTGCGCCGCGGTGCGCGGCACTGCCTCGTGGATCGGCGCCAGGTCGAGCAGCGGGTCGCCCTCGTCGACGGCGTCGCCGCGCTGCACGTGCACCGCCCGCACCACGCCGTCGGCCAGCGCCTCGACCGTGAACTCCATCTTCATCGATTCCAGCCGCACCAGCACGGCGCCGCGGTTGACGGTGGCCCCGACCTCGGCCTCGACGGCGGTGACCGCGCCCTGGACGCTGGCACGGTGGTTGACGATCGCTGGCATGGTGTGGCGCGGGCAGTGTGACGGCCGGACGGTGGTCTCGATCGCATTGTGCGCGGTTTGTCGCGCGGCCCGTCCTTCGCTGACCGGCGCCGCATGGACGCGCGATGGAGCGCGCTAGACTCGCCGCGCCCCGCAACAGCCCCCCGATGAGCCCCGACTTCACCGTGCCCGACGCCGTGACGGCGCCCGTGCTCGCACTGGACGCCGAGGGCACCGTGCGCGGCGCCAACGTGGCCTTCATCGAGGCCAGCAGCGCTGCGCTGGACAAGCTGCTCGGCCGCTCGTTCGCCGACCTGTGCGACCGCCACGCCCGTGCCGCCGATGCGACCCTGCTCGCGCTGACCGACGCGCTGCGCACACGCACGCCCTTGGACGGCCTGACGATCGAGCTGCACGCCGGCCAGGGCGGCACGTGGCCGGTCTCGCTGTCGGCGCGGCCGGTCGGCCAGGCGATGTGGTTGACGTTGCTCGACCGCCGCGAGGCGAGGCGCGCCGAACGGCTGCAGGAACTGCTCGACATGGCGCAGCGGTTCGGGCGGCTGGGCATCTTCGAGCGCGATCCGCGCACGCTGCGCGGCCGCTGGGACAGCCACATGCACCGCTTCTGGGGGCTGTCGGTCGAGGATCGCGCGCCGGACTTCCACGAGGCGCAGACCTACGTCGTGCCGGAGGACCGCGTCGGCATGGCCGACAAGTTCCTCGAGTCGGTGAAGCGCCCAGGCATCTACTCGCACCACTACCGCGTGGTGGGCGCCGACGGCGTACTGCGGCGCCTGCACTCGCAATGGATGGTGGGCCACGGCGCCGACGGCCGGCCCGATCGGGTGCTCGGCGTCATCATGGACGACACCGAGATCTGGCGCCTGGCGCAGAGCGTGCACGAGGCCAACGCCCAGCTCGAGATGGCGCTGCAGCTGAGCGGCATCTCGGTCTGGCGCCACGACCTGAAGGCCAACCGCCTGCACTACGACGACCAGGGCTGGGGCATCCTTGGCATGACCCCGCGCCCGGAAGGCCTGGCGCTGGACGAGGTGCGCAGGCTGGTCCACCCCGACGACCTGCCCGAAGTGCAGCGGGCGTTGCAGCGCGCGTTGCAGGCCGACGGGCCCACCGACATGGAGGCGCGCTACCGTCATGTCGATGGCCGTTGGCGCGACGTGCTGACGCGGCGTGTCACGCAACGCGATGCCGACGGCAACCCGGTGGCGTTCGTCGGCGTGGCGATGGACGTGACCGACCGCCTGTCGGAGCAGCGCCGCCTGCAGGACCTGACGCGACGCCTCGAGCTGGCCGCATCGGCCGCCGGGGTCGGCATCTGGTCGTACGACATCGCCAGCGACACCGCGCTGTGGAACGCGCAGATGTACACGCTGCACGGGCTCGATCCGTCGCGGCCGGCGCCCAGCCGCAGCGACTACCTGTCGCGCTTCGTCGCACCCGAGTACCACCACGTGCTGAGCGAGCCGATGCCGCGCGGCGACGGCGACAGCCCGCGGGTGGTGCAGTGGGAGGTGCAGATCGTGCGCGCCGACGGCACGCGGCGCGACGTGTCGATGCGCGTGCGCCTGCTCAAGAGC
>DATIFD010000661.1:0-6251 GCA_035455385.1 Burkholderiaceae bacterium | reverse complement strand
AGCCACTGTCCTTTGAGCGAGCGCAGCGAAACGCTGCCGCCTTGCAGGTCGGTGGCGGTGACATCGGGCATCGCCACGGTCGGCTGGACCAGGCTGCCGTAGGCGGCACCGCTGCCGTCCGGACGCGCGACATAGAACACCCAATAGCTGGCCACGACCGGCGCCATGCACACCAGCAGGATCAGGATCGCCTGCGCCCGGCCCGACCAAGTGCGGCGCTGCTGCTCGTCCACCACCGCCAGCGGCAGCGAGTGCACGGTCATCGCCAGCGGTTCAGCTTCTTTGTCCACGTCGTCGGGGTGAGATCCAACCGTACCAGAGGCCCAGGCCGGCGATCAGCGCGGCGATCGCAAACCATTGCACCGCGTAGCCTTGGTGCATCGACACGTCGCTCGGTGGCTCGGGCCAGTCGCGCTGCAGTCCATCAGGTACCTCGGGGGCCGACAACTGCTGCAACGAGAACGTCCGCAAGGCGACGCCTGCGTCACGAGCCGCTTGTGCGGGATGGAGATTTTGCCGTATCGGCCCGGTTTCGGCCGCCGACGACAGCGCCAGGCGCGGCGAAGGCCAGGCCACGACGCGCGCCTCGAGGTGGACCACGCCGCCGGACAGCGGCGCGGCGGGAACGCGCGTCCGGTCGGCCGCGTCGCGCGGCGCCCAGCCGCGCTGCACGAGCACCGCGTCCCCGGCGGCGAGCAGCAACGGCGTGACGACGACGAAGCCGGCGGCACCGTGTTGCGTGCGGTTGTCGAGGTACAGCGTGCGATCGCCCAGCCAGCGCCCTTCGACGAGGATGCGCCGGTCCAGCACGGCTGCCACCGCGGCCTCGTCGCGTGGCAGCGCGGCCGTGGGCAACGGCGCCAGTTGCGAGCGCTCGCGCCAGGCCTGCTCGATGGCAGTCTTCTGCGCAGCGCGGTCCAGCTGCCAGAAGCCCAGCCGCACGGCGGCCGCAATGGCCACCAGCGCACCGAGCCAGAGCAACGCATCGGCAGGCCGGATCTTCACGTTGGCCCGGCGGCCGGCCAGCCGCGATAAGCTGCGTCCATGAAAGCTCTGATCGTGGTGGTGCTGGTGGCGATCGTGATCGTGCTGGGCAGCGCCGGATTCGCGATGCTGAGACGGCCCGCCGCCGGCAAGCCGAACGATGCGCGCATGGCGCGCGCGCTCGCGCTGCGCGTCGTGCTGTCGATCGCGCTCTTCCTTTTCATTCTGCTGGCCTGGCGACTCGGGTGGATCCAGCCGACCGGCCTGCCACTGTCGCGCTGACGAGACCGGCGGCGCCGTGAATCGGCGCCGCCAGGGCGGCTACAGCCAGTACACCAGGAAGTACAAGCCCAGCCAGACGACGTCGACGAAGTGCCAGTACCAGGCCGCGCCCTCGAAGCCGAAGTGCCGCTGCGGCGTGAAGTGGCCCTTCATCAGGCGCAGCGTGATGAAGGTCAGCATCAGCATGCCGACGAACACGTGAAAACCGTGGAATCCCGTCAGCATGAAGAACGTGGAGCCGTAGATGCCCGAGCTCAGCTTCAGGTTGAGCTCATGGTACGCATGCACGTACTCGTAGGCCTGGAAGCTGAGGAAGGTGATGCCCAGCGCGACCGTGATCCACATCCAGAAGATCGTCTTCGCGCGCTTGCCGGCGATCAGCGCATGGTGCGCGATGGTGATCGTGCCGCCCGAGCTCAGCAGGATCGCGGTGTTCAGCGTCGGGATCGGCCACGGGCCCATGGTCGTGAACGGCTCGACCGTGCCGGCCGGCGAGGCGGTGTAGCCCGGCGCCATGCTCGGCCACACGGCCTTGAAATCGGGCCACAGCAGCTGGTGGTCGATGTCGCCGAGCATCGGCAGCGCGAACGCCCGCGCCCAGTACAGCGCACCGAAGAACGCGCCGAAGAACATCACCTCGGAGAAGATGAACCAGCTCATGCTCCAGCGGTACGACACGTCGACCCGGTCGGAGTACATGCCGCCCTCGCTCTCGCCGATCGCATCTCGGAACCAGACGAACAGCGTCGAGAGCCAGGTCAGCAGGCCGATCAGCAGGACCCACTTGCCCCAGCCGTGGTCGTTGATCCACTGCCCGGCGCCGAGGATCACCAGCCCCAGGCCGAGCGCCGCCATCGCCGGATGGCGTGACGGGGCCGGCACGAAGTAGTAAGGCATGGACCCTTTGGGCGTCGCGGCGGACATGTGGGTGCTCCTGGTGTTCTCGGATCGGATGCGGTAAATGGTGACTTCGTCGTGTTTCAACCGGCTACGCCGCTGCTGACGATCCAGCGCACCAGCAGCACGAGCACGAGCACGAACAGGGCCGCGCCGATGACGCCGGCGACGACCACGTGGATGGGGTTGAGCTGCGCCACATCCTTCGCATAGTCGGCGCGGCGACGGATGCCCAGGAACGACCAGATGACGGCGAGCACGGTGCCGCGCAGGGATCCCTTGCGCTGCGTGACCGGCCCCTCGTCGGCCGGCGTCGTCTCGGTCACGAGTGGCCTCCGCCGCCGGGGCTGACCTGCGTCTGCCCGGTCGTGGTCGGTGCCGGCGGCACCCTGCCGCCGACCTCGAAGAAGGTGTACGACAACGTGATCGTCGTCACGTCCTTGGGCAGCTTGCTGTCGATGTAGAACACCACCGGCCACTGCTTGCTCTCGCCCGGCGCCAGCGTGTGCTCGGTGAAGCAGAAGCACTCGAGCTTGTTGAAGTGCGCCGCCGAATTCATCGGGGCGAAGCTCGCGATCGCCTGCGCAGCCATCGTGCGGTTCTGCTTGTTGCGGAACTCGTACATCACCGTGGCAACCTCGCCGGGGTGCACCTGCAGCGACCGCAGCGCGGGCTTGAAGTCCCACGGTCCGCGTGCGTTGGCGTCGAACTCGACAGTCACCGTGCGGCTGCGGTCGATCTGCGTGTTCGATGGCGCCTGACGCGACACCGGTCCGCCACGCTCGGACAGCGACAGCACGTTCACGCCCAGCGCATCGCAGATGGCCCGATAGATCGGCACCAGCGCGTAGCCGAAGCCGAACATCAGCAGCGCGACCACGGCGAGCTTGACCGTCATGCGGCGGTTGTCGCCGCGCAGCAGCGTGCTCAGGGTGCGCGGCGTCGGCCGATCCATCGCGCCCCTGCCTTCAGTGCGCGAACCACACGTACCTGGCGATGAAACCGAGCGCGAAGGCCAGGGCCGTCGACGCCAGGATCCAGGCCAGGCGCACGTTGGCCTTGCGCTGCGGCTGCGATGCCACCGGATGCCTCACGTCAGCCGACCACCTTGGTCGCCGTCGGGTCCAGCTTCGGCGGCGTCTCGAAGGTGTGCCACGGCGCCGGCGACGGCACCTCCCACTCGAGACCTTCCGCAGCCTCCCAAGGGCGCTGCGGCGCCTTCTGGCCTTGGCCGCGCATCATCGGCAGCACCACCGCGAACAGGAAATACACCTGAGCCAGCCCGAAGCCGAACGCGCCGATCGACGCCAGCGCGTTGAAGTCGGCGAACTGCATCGGGTAGTCGGCGTAGCGGCGCGGCATGCCGGCCAGCCCGAGAAAGTGCATCGGGAAGAAGGTGACGTTGAAGAAGATCAGCGACAGCCAGAAGTGGATCTTGCCGCGCGTCTCGTTGTACATCACGCCGGTCCACTTCGGGCCCCAGTAGTACACGCCGCCGAACATCGCGAACAGCGAGCCCGCCACCAGCACGTAGTGGAAATGCGCCACGACGTAGTAGGTGTCCTGCAGCTGCTGGTCGATCGGCGCCATCGCGCAGATCAGGCCGGTGAAGCCGCCCATCGTGAACACGAACAGAAAGCCCACCGCCCACAGCATCGGCGTCTCGAAGGTCATCGAGCCGCGCCACATGGTGGCCAGCCAGTTGAAGATCTTCACCCCGGTGGGCACCGCGATCAGCATCGTCGCGTACATGAAGAACAGCTGCCCGGTCACCGGCATGCCGGTGGTGTACATGTGGTGCGCCCACACGATGAACGACAGGATCGCGATCGACGCCGTCGCGTAGACCATCGACGTGTAGCCGAACAGGCGCTTGCGCGCGAAGGTCGGGATGATCGCGCTGACGATGCCGAACGCCGGCAGGATCATGATGTAGACCTCGGGATGCCCGAAGAACCAGAAGATGTGCTGGTACATGATCGGGTCGCCGCCGCCTGACGGCGTGAAGAACGACGTGCCGAAGTGGCGATCGGTCAGCGTCATCGTGATCGCGCCGGCGAGCACCGGCATCACCGCGATCAGCAGGTACGCGGTGATCAGCCAGGTCCAGCAGAACAGCGGCATCTTCATCAGCGTCATGCCGGGCGCGCGCATGTTCAGAATCGTGACGATGATGTTGATCGAGCCCATGATCGAGCTGGCGCCCATGATGTGCAGCGAGAAAATCGCCATGTCCATCGACGGCCCCATCTGCAGCGTCAGCGGCGCGTAGATCGTCCAGCCGGCCGACGGCGCGCCGCCGGGCACGAAGAAGGACACCACCAGCAGCCCGGCCGCGGGGATCAACAGCCAGAAGCTGAGGTTGTTCATGCGCGCGAACGCCATGTCGGCGGCGCCCACCTGCAGCGGCACCAGCCAGTTCGCGAAGCCGACGAAGCCCGGCATGATGGCGCCGAACACCATGATCAGGCCGTGCATCGTGGTGAGCTGGTTGAACAGCTCGGGGTTGAAGAACTGCAGCCCCGGCTTGAACAGCTCGGCGCGGATGCCCATCGCCAGCAGGCCGCCGACCATCAGCATCGTGAAGCTGAACACCAGGTACATCGTGCCGATGTCCTTGTGATTGGTCGCGAACAGCCAGCGACGCCAGCCGTGCGGGGTGCCGTGAGCATGGTCGTCGTGGTGGTCGGCCGCATGGCCGTGGTCGATCACTGCACTCATGGGTAGTCCTTCAAAGCCTTGAGCGTTGCCCGGTTCACTTGCGCGCCGCAACCACCTCGGACGGCTGCACCAGCTGCCCGGTCTTGTTGCTCCAGTGGTTCTTGGTGAATGTCACCACCGCCGCGATGTCGGTGTCGGACAGCTGCTTCCACGACGGCATCGCGCCATTGTTCTGGCCATTGAGCACGACGTGGACCTGCTTGGTCTTGTCGGTGTCGTTGACGACCGGCGAGCCGTCGAGCGGCTTGATCGGGCCACCGCCCTTGCCGTCGGGCCGGTGGCACACCGCGCAGTTGGCGTTGTAGACCTTCTCGCCGCGCGCCAGCAGATCGGCCAACACCCAGACCTTGTTGGGATCGTCGGCCTTGGCGGCGATTTCCTTGAGCTTGCCGTCGACCCACTTGCTGTAGTCGGCGTCGCTCAGCACCTTGACGTGGATCGGCATGAAGGCATGCTCCTTGCCGCACAGCTCGGCACACTGGCCGTAGAAGTCGCCGGTCTTGTCGGCGCGGAACCAGGCATCGCGCACGAAGCCGGGGATGGCATCTTGCTTGACCGCGAACGCCGGCACCATCCACGAGTGGATCACGTCGTTGGCCGTGGTGATGATGCGCACCTTCTTGTTGACCGGCACCACCAGCGGGTTGTCGACTTTGAGCAGATAGTCGTCGCCCTGCGGATGGCCGGAGTCGGACATCTCGCGCTGCGCGACGTCGAGCGTCGACAGGAAGCCGATGCCCTCGCCCTCGCCCTTGATGTAGTCGTAGCCCCACTTCCATTGGTAGCCGGTGGCCTTGATCGTCAGGTCGGCGTTGGAGGTGTCCTTCTGCGCCACCACCGTCTTGGTGGCCGCCACGCCCATGCCGATCACGATCAGGAACGGCACCACCGTCCACGCGATCTCGACCGCCACGCTTTCGTGGAAGTTGGCCGCCTGGTGACCCTTGGACTTGCGGTGCTTGAAGATCGAATAGAACATCACGCCGAACACGGCGACGAAGATCACCAGGCACACGATCAGCATGCCGTTGTGCAGCGTGATGACGTCGGCGGCGATCTTGCTGGCCGGCGGATGCAGGTCGAACTGATTGACCGCGGGGCCGCCGGGAAGGTCGTTGACCGCCAGCGCCGGCAGTGCCAAAGCCGATGCCACCAGTCCCAGGAGAGCGCTCGGCCAACGTTGCCGCGTCATGAGGATGTTCATGCTTCGTCGATTGTTGGAATACTCAGGCAGAATTCGTCGCCGTCAGTCGTGCAGCCGCAGCGCCAGGCGCAACTCCTGCGCCAGCTGGCCGCGCCACTCCGGCCGCAGATAGCGGCCCACGCAGGTGCGCCGGCCCTCGCCAGACACCTCGACCAGCGAACCA
>DATIFD010000660.1:0-21427 GCA_035455385.1 Burkholderiaceae bacterium | reverse complement strand
GGACGACGGCGCCTCCTACTGTGCGGCCTGAAATGACGACGCAACCGGCGCCGACGAGCTCACGTTCGGCGCCATGCCGTTCCGCAACATGGATGCGCGTTGTGGACCGGAGCACGCCCCCAAGTTCCGACAACCTACTTGCCGAATACCGTCTTCAGCAGGTCGGTGGTGCGGGCAGCCGGGTTGGTGCGGATCTTCTTCTCCTCCTCGCCGACCATGTAGAACAGGCCGTCGAGCGACTTGTTGGTCACGTAGTCGTCAAGATCCAGCGACTGCTTGCTCACCATGGGCACGCTCTCATACCGTCCCATCATGTTCTTGTAGGCGCGCGTCGCACCGACCTCGTTGACCTTCTGTGACACGGTCGGCTTGAAGGCCGTATAGAGCTTGTCGTGGGTCTTGCTGCGGAAGAATTCGGTGGCCGCCGTATTGCCACCACTGAGTATGCCGCGCACGTCCTCCATCGACATGTCGCGGATCGCATCGCCGAAGTAGCGCGACGCCAGCGGCGCAGCAGCCTCGGCCGCACGATTCATGCTGAGGATGAACGCGTCGACCTGCTTCTGGTAGCCGGCCATCCGCGCCACATCCGCCACCTTCTGGATGCTCGATGGCATCAAGATCTTCACGGCGGCGTTGCCGAAGTACCCGTTCTCCCGTGAGAGGCTCGCCACCGCCCTCTCGGTACCGACGGCGAGCGCTTCCTTGATTCCGGCCACATTGGTCTTCTCGTCGGGCGCGCCCGTCTTCGCGGCTTCGCTTGGCGCCTTGGGCAGCTTGCCGACTTCCTTCATGAGGTCGTCGAGCTTCGGCATTTGCGCCGAAGCCGCGCAAACGGCAGACATACCCAAGAGGATCGCAACCCTTCGCTTCATGGCCGTCTCCTAGATGCGCGCTGCCCCCCATGAGCAACCTACGCGATGCGCCAATCGGTCGCGTTGCGCACGCTCAAGAGACACTAACCGCAGCACCCGCTCCGTGGCCCGCAACACGACGCAGCCGGCTCGGCCTGCGCACGGTCAGCCGGTGCCCCCGCCTGCATCGGTTTGTTCGCACGAACGAAGCCGCTGACGAACTTGCCGTCGACCTCCGCCGCGAGCCGCTGCAACTCGACATCCTGGACCGCAAGGAACTCCTTCGCGTCCTTGGCGCTGTACACGCGCGTGACCTCGACGGAGGCGCTCTCGAAGCCCGCCGCAGCGAGCTTGGCCAGGTAGTCCGATTCGGTGAGCGCGCCGGCCACGCAGCCGATCCAGAGTTCCATGCTGCGGCGGATCGATTCGGGCACCTCGCCGCGCACCACCACATCGGACACGGCGAAGCGGCCACCCGGCTTGAGCACCCGGAAGGCCTCGCGCAGCACCTGGTCCTTGTCACCGGACAGGTTGATGACGCAGTTGGAGATGATCACGTCCACCGAGTTGGCAGGCAGCGGGATGTGCTCGATCTCGCCCTTGAGGAAGTGCACGTTCGTAAGACCGCTCTTGCGCTTGTTTTCCTCGGCCAGCGACAGCATCTGCTCGGTCATGTCGAGGCCATAGGCCGTGCCGGTCGGCCCGACGCGGCGCGCCGACAGCAGCACATCGATCCCGCCGCCGGAGCCGAGGTCGAGCACCGTCTCACCGGGCTTGAGCTCAGCCAGCGCGGTCGGGTTGCCGCAGCCGAGGGACGCGGACAGTGCCTGTTCGGGCACGTCGCCAGCCTGTCCGGCATCGTAGAGGTTGGACGTGATCGGGTCCCCCTGGCCAGCCGACGCCGCCCCTCCGCAACACGCATTGCCCGCACCGCGGGCCACGCGCTCGGCGGCTTCACCGTACTTCTGCTGGACGACTTGCTTGAGGTCTGGGGCGGTATTCATATCGGTCTCCATGGCTCACTCACGGATGTCAGGCCACTTCAAGGGTTGCCTACGCTGCGACAATTCTAGTACAGTGCGCATCATGACAGAAAACCAAGTCGTCCAGGCCCTCGCCGCGTTGGCTCACCCCGTCCGCCTCCAGGTGTTCCGCGCCCTGGTGGTGTCGGGGCCCGCCGGGCTCACCCCGGGCGTCATGCAGGAGGGGCTGGGCATCCCGGCCACCACGCTGTCGTTCCACCTCAAAGAACTGACCAACGCGGGCCTGGCGACGCAGGAGCGCGCCAGCCGGCACATCGTCTACCGGGCGGCGTACGACCAGATGAACGGCCTGCTGGGTTACCTCACCGAGAACTGCTGCCAGGGCGCGTCATGCGCCGTACCAAGCACAGCCGCGGCCTGCGGCTGCTGAACCGCCCGACCAAGGACTTCACGATGAAGCGATTCCATGTGCACGCCCATGTCGAGAACCTGCAGGCGAGCATCGCCTTCTACTCGAAGCTCTTTGATGCGCAGCCCAGCCGCGTCGAGAACGACTACGCCAAGTGGATGCTGGAAGACCCGCGCATCAACTTCGCGATCTCGGCTCGCGGTGGCAGGCCAGGTGTCGACCACCTCGGTTTCCAGGCGGACACGCCCGAAGAACTGACCGACCTGAAAGCCCGCGCCCATGCCGCCGACATGGCGCTGCTCGACGAAGGCCAGACCACGTGCTGCTACGCGCGCAGCGAGAAGCATTGGGTCACGGATCCGCAGGGAATCGCCTGGGAGCACTTTCACACGCTGGGCAACATCCCTGTGTTCAGCGAAGCACAGGCCGAGTCAGCGACGGATTCCGCCTGCTGCGCCACCGCCGCCGTCGCCGAACCAACTGCGCAGCAGCCCGCTGCCTGCTGCGGCCCGACGACCCGTGGCAAGCCGGTCGGCGTCGCGGTCAAGTCCGGGAGTTCGTGCTGCTGAGGCGCCCATGGCTGGTCCCGGTTCAGTCGCTGGCCGGTATGTCGCTGCAGCGTGAGCCCAACCAGATCGGCAGGGCCGGCGCCTGGATTCGGCGCGCCTCACCCGCGAATCCGTCGCGTCCATGACCACCCACGTCCTCATCCTGTGCACCCACAACTCGGCCCGCAGCGTGCTGGCCGAGGGCATGCTCGATCACTGGGCGCGCAAACTCGGGTGCGACGTCAAGGCGCACAGCGCCGGCAGCTCGCCGAGCGGACGCATCAATCCATTCGCCATCGAGGCGCTCAACAACGCCGGCGTCGACACGAGTGCCTTCCGCAGCAAGAGCTGGAACGAGTTCAGTCGCCATGGCGCGCCGCCGTTGTCCATCGTCATCACGGTGTGCGACAGCGCGGCCGCGGAACAGTGTCCGGTGTTCTTCGGTGGCACAGCCGGAATACCGGTCAAGGTGCACTGGGGCTACCCGGACCCGTCCAACGCCGAAGGTGGTGACGGCGGCAAGCGTCGCGCCTTCGAACTGACGCGACAGGCCCTCGGCTACCGCATGCTGCAACTGCTGGCGCTGCCGCTGGATGCGATGGACCGCACGGCGCTGCACGCCGCGCTCGTCGACATCGGCCACAGCTGAAGAGTGCAGACATGAGCGACGTGACGCGCAAGCTTTCGTTCCTCGACCGCTACCTGACGGTCTGGATCTTCGCGGCGATGGCGCTCGGGGTCGGCCTGGGCTACGCCGCGCCCGGTGTCAAGGCGTGGATCGACTCGTTCACGGTGGGCACGACCAACCTGCCGATCGCCATCGGCCTGATGCTGATGATGTACCCGCCCTTCGCGAAGGTGCGCTACGAAGACCTGCCCGATGTCTTCCGCGACCGCAAGGTGCTCACGCTGTCGCTGGTGCAGAACTGGGTCGTCGGGCCGGTGCTGATGTTCGCGCTGGCGGTGATCTTCCTGCGCGACAAGCCCGAATACATGGTCGGCCTGATCATGATCGGCCTGGCCCGCTGCATCGCGATGGTGATCGTCTGGAACGAGATCGCCAAGGGTTCCACCGAGTACGCTGCGGGGCTTGTGGCCTTCAATTCGGTCTTCCAGGTGCTGTTCTTCAGTGCCTACGCCTGGTTCTTCATCACCGTGCTGCCGCCGCTGTTCGGGCTCGCCGGCTCGGTGGTCGACGTCTCGATCGGCCAGATCGCCGAGAGCGTGTTCGTCTATCTCGGCATCCCCTGCATCGCCGGCGTGCTCACGCGCGTGATCATGCTGCGCTTCGTTTCCAAGCAGTGGTACCACGAGCGCTTCGTGCCGAGGATCGGGCCGATCGCGCTGGTGGCGCTGCTGTTCACCATCGTCGTGATGTTCAGCCTCAAGGGCGAGCTCATCGTCAGCATTCCGCTGGACGTGGTGCGCATCGCGATCCCACTGCTGCTCTATTTCGTCGTGATGTTCGCCGTCTCGTTCGCGATGAGCCGCAAGGTCGGCGCCCCTTACGGCAAGTGCGCGACGCTGTCGTTCACCGCCGCCAGCAACAACTTCGAGCTGGCCATCGCAGTCGCGGTGGCGGTCTACGGCATCGACTCCGGCGTCGCGTTTGCCGCCGTGATCGGGCCGCTGGTCGAAGTGCCGGTGATGATCGCGCTCGTCAAGCTGTCGCTGTGGCTGCGCCAGCGCTGGTTCGGTCAGGCCCAGGCGGCGTGAGCACGAAGCGCGAGCTGCCACGACATCACAGAGGACTCCCATGCCATCGCCGACGAACGACATCTGGCGCAGCCGGCGGGTCGAGCTGCGCCGCTTCGTGAGCAAACGGGTGTCGGACCGCGACGAGGCCGAAGACATCGTGCAGGACGTGATGCTGCGCGCGCACGAGTCGGATGGAGATTCTCTTTGATGAAGCAACCACACCGGCAGAGACCTTCAAGGTTGACGATCCGGTGGCTGCACCGGCGCAAGCCAGACGCAGCGAACGGTTGATCGCGGTCAACAGACGACGGGCGCCGCCTCCTACGATGCCAATGGAACATGTGGCATCGGTTCCGCAGGTGCCGTCGCCGACGAATGCGGCATCAGAGATCGCCGATGCCCAACCCGCATCGATTCCTTTTAGGCATCTAAATTCACCCACACGAGGAAGAGACATCATGACCACACGACAAGTCGTTCTTTGCCACCCGGTGCGCACCGCCATCGGCACCTACGGCGGCAGCCTCAAGGACATGCCCGCATCCGACCTTGGAGCGGCGGCGATCCGCGAGACGCTGAAGCGCTCCGGCCTGTCGGCCGACAAGATCGAGTCCCTGGTGATGGGCAATGTGATCCAGGCCGGCGTGAAGATGAATCCTGCGCGACAGGCCGGCATCGCCGCCGGGCTGCCGGTGCAGGTGCCCGCGCTCACGGTGAACCGTGTCTGCGGCTCCGGTGCGCAGGGCATCGCCAGCGCGGCGCTGGAGATCTGGTCCGGCATGATCGACTGCGCCATCGCTGGCGGCATGGAGAACATGGACCGTGCGCCCTACCTGTTGCCGCAGGGGCGTTGGGGTGCACGCATGGGCGATGTCCCCCTGCTCGACAGCATGCTGTACGACGGTCTCAACGACGCCTTCAGCGGCAAACACTCGGGCTGGCACACCGAGGACCTCGTCCTCAAGAACGGCATCAGCCGCGAGGACCAGGACCGCTGGGCGCTGCGCTCGCAGCAGCGCTTCGGCGCGGCGCAGGCGGCCGGCAAGTTCGACGCCGAGATCGCGGCCATCGAGGTGCCTGGCCGCAAGGGCCCCACGGTCTTTGCGAAGGACGAACACAACCGGCCCGAGACAACCGCCGAGTCGCTCGCCAAGCTCAAGCCAGCCTTCCGCAAGGAGGGCACGATCACCGCCGGCAATGCGCCGGGGCTCAACTCGGCCGGCGCGGCGATGGTGGTGTCGCATACCGCCTGGGCCGAGAAGAACGGCCTGAAGCCGATGGCGCGCCTGGTGAGTTACGGCGTCGGCGCGGTCGAGCCCGGCTTCTTCGGCCTCGGCCCGGTGCCGGCCGTCCGGCAGGCGCTCGCGCGAGCCGGCTGGTCAGTGGCGCAGGTCGATCGCGTCGAGATCAACGAGGCCTTTGCGGCGATTGCGCTGGCCTGCCTGCGCGAGATCGGCTTCGCCGAGGAAGTGGTCAACGTCGAAGGTGGCGCCATCGCCCATGGCCACCCGATCGGTGCCAGTGGCGCGATCCTGGCCACGCGGCTCATGCACTCGATGAAGCGCGACGGCTGCAGGCGCGGCATCGTCACGCTGTGCATCGGCGGCGGGCAAGGCATCGCGCTCGCGCTCGAGGCTTTGTAGGGGGCATGCAGATGGACCGATCCTTCACTGAGGTCGCAGACGATGTCGTCGCCGGCATCGGACTGATTCGCGAGGGAGCGCCGGCGACGATGAAGGCTTTCGGCAGCCTTGCGCTCGCCGCGACCGCCTCGAATGCGCTCGACACCAAGACCAAGGAGCTGATGGCGCTGGCCATCAGCATCGCCGTGCGATGCGGCGGCTGCGTCGCGTACCACACCCGTGCCACCGTGAAGCAAGGGGCCAACCGCCAAGAAGTCACAGAGACCGTTGCACTCGCCGTCTACATGGGCGGGGGCCCGGCGGCCGTGTACGGCGCCGATGCATTGCGAGCGTTCGATGAGTACGCCGCTCTCAGCGGATAGATCGCCGTGGATGGAAGCCTCAGCGAGCGAGGATGGCGTGTCGGGCGACGTCGCGCCGCTGCTTGTCGCACGCGATCTGCGCGTCGGTCTGTCACGCTTTGGATTGGCGGCGCAAGGCGTAGGCACCCTCGCCGAGAAGCGCCAGTGCCGCAGATGCGAAGGCGAGGAACACCGGGTACTCCCAGCCTCCGTTCTTGTTGGTGAACAGCCAGCCGTTGGGCAGATGCACGCTGGCCACTGCAAGGAGTTCAATGGTGAACACCGCAGCAAGGGGCCGTACAAAGATGCCCGCCACCAACGCCGCACCGCCGACGATTTCCAGAAACGTCACCGGGTAGGCGGTCCAACCGGGAAAGCCGACCGACGCGAAGAACTTGGCGGCACCGGGCAGCGTGAACACCAGCCACTTTGTCAAGCCGTGGGCGATGAACATCACGCCAAGTGCGACCCGCAGCAGCAATGCAGCATAGGGCGCGAGCTTTGTGTCGATCATGGTTCTCTCCTGTTGATGAAGGCCGAGCGCTACCCGGCGATGCGCGAAGCTGCGTAAGCGGGCGGACTGCCCTTGTGCCCGTCACCCTTCGTTCGACAAGTTCAACGGGTCGATCCGCGCACGACCAGCTCAGGAGGTAGCACGACAGCTGCCGGCGTGAGTTGCAGGCCATCGAGCCGCTCAAAGAGCAGCTGCGCGGATCGCCACCCAAGTTCTCGGAGCGGCGGTCGAATCGTCGTCAAGGGCGGACTGACCAGGTCTACCAGCTGCATGTCGTTGTGCCCCGTCACGCTGATGTCTTTGGGGATTCGCAGCCCCGCCGCTGCCAAGGCGTCGTAGGCGCCCAGTGCTACCAGATCGTTGCAGCACACCACCGCATCAAGTGTTTGGCCCCCACCTGCCAGCAAGCGTTGCATGGCGACACGCCCGGCGTCACGACTGTATGCGTTGCAGTGCACGATTCCAGCTGGCGACTTGCCTCGCTCACGCAATGCCTGCTCAAACCCGCGGCGCCTGCCCATCCCCGTCGGCAGGTTCTCCGGGCCGGCAAGATTTGCGATTCGCTTGCAGCCGGCTTTGAGCAGGTGGTCGACCACCAGCTTCATGGCCAGGCGATCGTCGCTGATCACCGAGGCCAATCGCCCGGAGTCGTCGGCGCGATTGACCATCACGGCGTGCATGCCAGACTCCACGATGAAGTCGACGACCGGGTCTTCGCGCACGGCGGTCGCCAGAATGATGCCGTCGACCTGCTGAGCCAACATGCGCTCGATGGTGGGTCTCACCAAAGCATGGCTCGCCACATTGGCCGTGAGCACGAACGTGCCGCGCGACGCCGCATGTGCTTCGATGCCTTCAAGAATCGGCGGGAACAGCGGGTTGGTGATGTCCGGCAGCAAGACGCCGATGGTGTGAGTGCGCCCGGTGCGAAGCGCCGAGGCAGCACGGTTGGGTCGATAGCCCAGACGCCGCGCGGCTGTCTTGATGGCCGACGCGACCTCGGCGCTCACGCCCCCGGGACTGCGGCTGTCCAGCGCTCTCGAGACCGTCGAGACATGCACACCGGCAGCGCGAGCGACGTCGCGAATCGTGATGGTGGCCGGTTCACTCGGCGCCTTTTGCCGACTCTTCAAGTCATCCCCGCAAACGTTTGCCGCATTGTGAACGCATCCATGTGTCTGTCTGCAGGGTTACTCCGTATTCGGACGTTCCCTCGGGTCCGTCCAGAATCGCGGCACGGCGCAAACGTTTGCGCGCCCACACAGGGGCCTGTCAGGCATTGCCAAGTGGGTCTTCGCGTGCCTCACCGCGGTCTTGGTGGCTCGTCGACGAACAGGCGGAGAGCTCGTTGCGTGTCGTGATGCCGAAGGCCGAATGACGAGGCCTTCCGTATTGGAACGTTGATGCACGGCGGATAACGCAATGGCCTCACGAAAAAGGCGCGAACCGAAGATCATCCTCCCCGACGACATCGACCCGCACCATGGCTGGGACCGGCCGCTGCAGGCGCCCGGCCACACGCAGGTCGACTTCGAGGAGCGCGTCAACTTCCGCCGGCTGCACGACTACCGGCTCGCGCGCACGCGCGCGGCGCTGTCGCAATCGGGCCTGGGCGCGCTGCTGTGCTTTGATCAGCACAACATCCGCTACACGACCAGCACGGTGATCGGCGAATGGGCGCGCGACAAGCTGACGCGCTATTCGCTGCTGACGCTCACGGGCGACCCCTACGTGTGGGACTTCGGGTCGGCCGCGCGGCACCACAGGCTCTACACGCCGTGGCTGTGCAAGGACCACTGCCGCGCCGGGCTGCTCGGCCTGCGCGGCGCGGTGGGCGGCGATGGCAAGCTGTTTCGCAGTGCCGCGCGCGAGATCAAGGCGCTGCTCGACGAGGAAGGCGTCGCCGACCTGCCGCTCGGCGTCGACGTCGTCGAGGTGCCGATGATGCTCGAGCTGCAGAAGTTGGGCATCGACGTGCGCGACGCGCAGCAGACGATGCTGCTGGCGCGCGAGATCAAGAGCATCGACGAGCTGATGCTGCTCAACCAGGCCGCGGCGATGGTCGACGGCGTGTACCACGACATCGCAGCGGCGCTGAAGCCCGGCGCCCGCGAGAGCGACATCGTCGCACTCGCGACGATGCGCCTGTACCAGATGGGCTCCGACTGCGTCGAGGCGATCAACGCGATATCCGGCGAGCGCTGCAGCCCGCACCCGCACAACTTCACCGACCGCATCATCCGGCCGGGCGACCAGGCGTTCTTCGACATCATCCATTCGTATGTCGGCTACCGCACCTGCTACTACCGCACGTTCAGCGTCGGCCGTGCCACTGAAGCGCAGGTCGACGCCTACCGCCGCGCGCGCGAATGGATGGACCGCGCGATCGAGCTGCTGAAACCGGGTGTCTCCTCCGAGGTGGTCGCGCAGTCGTTCCCGGCCGCGCAGGAGATCGGCTTCGGCTCCGAGATGGATGCGTTCGGCCTCAACTTCTGCCACGGGCTGGGCCTCGGGCTGCACGAGCGGCCGCTGATTTCGCGACTGAACTCGCTGGACGAGCCGATCGAGCTGAAGACCGGCATGGTGTTCGCGGTCGAGACCTACTGCCCAGCGAGCGACGGCGTGTCGGCGGCACGCATCGAGGAGGAGGTGATCCTCACGCCCACCGGACCGCAAGTGATCTCGCTCTATCCGGCGCAGGAACTGCCGATCGCCAACCCGTATTGAGCACGACCATGGCACACGCGACGAAGATCGGCTGGATCGGCATCGGCCGCATGGGCTACGCGATGGCCGAGCGCCTGGCCAAAGGCGGCGCCGATCTCACGGTGTGGAACCGCACGCGCGCCAAGGCCGAGCCGCTGGCCGCGCTCGGCGCGAGGATCGCCATCGACCCGGCCGAGCTGGCCGCGTGCGACATCGTCTACGTGATGGTGTCGACCTGGGACGACGTGAAAGAGGTCGTCGCCGGACGCCAGGGTCTGCTGTCGGGCGCGCGCGCGCCCAAGCTGGTGGTGGAGTGCTCGTCGATCTCGCTCGAGGGCTCGGCCGAGCTGCGCGATCTGCTGGCTGCGCGCGGCGTGCAGCTGCGCGCCCCGCCGGTGTCGGGCAACGCCCAGGTCAAAAAGGCCGGCCGCCGGTCGTTCGTCTGCTCGGGGCCGCGCGCAGCGTTCGATGCCGCGCTGCCGTCGCTCAAGTTGATCGCGCCGGCCGCTGCTTACGTCGGCGAAGGCGAGCTCGCACGCATCGTCAAGATCTGCCACAACGTCTTCCTCGGCGTGGTGATCCAGTCGCTGGGCGAGATCACGATCCTGGCGCAGAAGGCCGGCGTGCCGCGCCATGCGTTCCTCGACTTCATCAACCAGAGCGTGATGGGGTCGACCTTCTCGCGCTACAAGACGCCGGCGCTGGTGAACCTGGACTTCAAGGTCACGTTCACGCCGCAGCTGCTGCGCAAGGACCTCGACCTCGGGCTCGACGCCGCGCGCCGCTTCGAGGTGCCGATGCCGCTGGCGTCGATCACGCGCGACCTGGTGCAATCGTTGATCGGCAATGGCCTCGATGACGAAGACTTCGCCAAGCTGATCGTGCAGCAGGCGCGCGCGTCGGGCCTCGAACTGCACAGCGAGCACGCGCCGGTCGGCGACGGTCTCGGTTGACACCCGCAGGAGATCATCATGATTCGTCACACATGGGGATGGCTGGCCGCGCTGGCCGTGGGCGTCGCGTCGAGCGGCGCGTGGGCGCAGGACTATCCGAACAAGCCGGTGCGCATCATCGTGCCGTTCACCGCCGGCAGCGCCACCGACATCCTGGCGCGCACCGTCGGGGAGAGGCTCACCGAATTGTGGAAGCAGACGGTGGTGGTCGACAACCGCGCGGGTGCCGGCGGCACGATCGGCGCGACCGCGGTCGCCAAGTCGCCGCCCGACGGCTACACGCTGCTGGTGCATTCCGCGGCGCAAGCGGTGAACCCGTTCATCTACCCGAGCCTGCCGTACGACACGTTGAAGGACTTCGTGCAGGTGGCACCGCTCGGTGGGCAGCCCAACGTGCTGGTGGTCGCCCCCGGCAGCGGCTACAAGTCGGTGGCCGACCTGATCGCCGACGCCAAGCGTCGGCCCGGCGTGCTGAATTTCGGCTCCGCGGGCGTCGGCAGCGGCACGCACATCAACGCCGAGAAGTTCAAGCTTGCCGCCGGCATCGACGTCGTGCACGTGCCGTACAAGGGCACGCCAGAGGCGCTCACCGACACGATGACAGGCCGCGTGACCTACTTCTTCTCGCCGATCTCGGCGGCGCTGCCGCACGTGCGCGAGGGCAAGCTGCTCGCGCTCGCGGTGAGTTCGGCCAAGCGCTCGAGCGTGCTGCCGAACGTGCCGACCGTGGCCGAATCGGGACTCCCCGGTTTCGACTACAACCTGTGGGTCGGCATGTTTGCGCCGGCGGGCACGCCGGCGCCGGTGATCGACAAGCTCAATCGCGACGTCAACAGCGTGCTGCGCGAGGCCGCCGTGCGCGAGCGCCTGGCCTCGCTCGGCGCCGAGCCGATGCCGATGAGCACGGTCGAGTTCGACCGCTTCGTGCGCAGCGAGATGGACGATGCGGCGAAGGTGGTGAAGGCAGCGGGGATCAAGGCGCAGTAGCGCCGCGGGCCGTCAACCCTTCTTCGGTGGGTTGCTGAACGCGCCGGCGGCCTTCATCTGCGCGATCTTGTCGGCCTTGTAGCCCAGCACGTCGCGCAGCACCTCGTCGGTGTGCTCGCCCAGCGTCGGCGAGCGCTTGATCACCGCGGGCGACGCCGACAGCTTGATCGGCATGCCGACGTTGTACCAGGTACCGCGCTGCGGGTGATCGAGTTCGACCCACATGTCGCGGCCCCTCACGTGCTCGTCGGTGGCCAGGTCCTGCGTCGACATGATCGGCCCGCAAGGCACGTCGAGCGGATTGAGGATCGCCATCAGCTCGCGCTTGGTGTACTTCTCGGCGAACTTGTTCAGCAGCGTCCACACCAGCTGCTGGTTCTTGCGCCGCTCGGTGATCGTCGCCACCCGCGGGTCGGTGGCGAGGTCGGGCACGTGAACTTCGGGCCCGATGCGGTTGGCCAGATCGTTCCACACCGCCTCCTGCACCACGACATACAGCCAGTCGTTGGCGCCATGCGGCTTGCAGTGGATCGCGTTGCCGAGCTGGCCGCCGCCGCTGTCGTTGCCCGCGCGCGGCACTTCGCCCATGTCCTGGTAGGTGGGCACCGAGTACTCGGCGAGCGCCTGCCGCGTCAGCCGTTGATGGTCGCGGAACTTGACGCGGCACAGGTTCATCACGCCGTCCATCATCGCCACCTCGACGTACTGGCCCTGCCCCGTGCGCCGCGCCTGGTGCAGCGCAGCCAGCAGGCCGATCGCCAGGTGCAATCCGGTGCCCGAGTCGCCGATCTGCGCGCCGGTAACGAACGGCGGGCCGTCGGGCACGCCGGTGGTGCTCATCGCGCCGCCCATCGCCTGCGCGACGTTCTCGTACGCCTTGAACTCGGCGTAGGGGCCGCTGGAGCCGAAGCCCTTGATCGAACCGACGACGATCTTCGGGTTGATCTCGTGGATCCTCTCCCACGTGAAGCCGAGCCGTTCGAGCACGCCGGGGCCGAAGTTCTCCATCATGATGTCGCAGGTCTTCAAGAGATCCGTGAACACCTGCTTGCCCTCGGCGCTCTTCATGTTCACGGTGATCGAGCGCTTGTTGCAGTTGAGCATCGTGAAGTACAGCGAGTCGGCGTTCGGCACGTCGCGCAGCTGGCCGCGCGTGGCATCGCCGTGCGGCGGCTCGAACTTGATGACGTCGGCGCCCATCCACGCCAGCAGCTGCGAGCAGGTGGGCCCCGCTTGCACGTGGGTCATGTCGAGGATGCGGACATCCTTCAGTGCTTCCATCTTCGGTTACTCCGACAGTCTCAGATTCGTTGCCGCAGCGCCGGGCTATTTCTTCTTTGCGCTCGGGTTCAGGCTCGTGATGCGGCCGCTCTCGGTGCCGGCGGTCTCGTCGATCACCGCGTTGATCAGCGTCGGCCGGCGCGAACGGAACGCCTCTTCGATACCTGCGCGCAGCTCGGCGGGCGTGGTGGCGTGCACGCCGACGCCGCCGAACGCCTCGATGATCTTGTCGTAGCGCGCGCCCTTCACGAACACCGTGGGGGCCGGGTCGCGGCCGGTGGGGTCGACGTCGGTGCCCTTGTAGACGCCGTTGTTGTTCATCACCACGATGCACACCGGCAGGTTGTAGCGGCAGATCGTCTCGACCTCCATGCCGGAGAAGCCGAACGCGCGGTCGCCCTCGACCGCGAGCACCTGCTGCCCGGTCGTCACCGCGGCGGCGACGCAGTAGCCCATGCCGATGCCCATGATGCCCCACGTGCCGACGTCGATGCGCTTGCGCGGCTTGAACACGTCGACGATCGAGCGGGTGAAATCCAGCGCGTTGGCGCCTTCGTTGACGAGCATCGCGTCGGGGTTGGTCTTGACGATGTCGCGCACCACGTTGAGCGCGCTCTGAAAGCTCATCGGCGCCGGATTCTTGGCCAGCGTCTCGGCCATCTTGGCGATGTTGCCATTCTTCTTGTCGGCCACCGCCGTCAGCCACTCGGCCGGCGGCTTGGCCCACCCTGGCCCCATGCCGGCCAGCAGCGCCGACACGCACGAGCCGATATCGCCCACCAGCGGCGCATCGATGCGCACGTTGCTGTCGGCCTCCTGCGGCGAGATGTCGATCTGGATGAACTTCTGCCCGCCCCAGGCCTTGGCGCCGGCGCCGCCCCAGGTCTTGCCCTTGCCATGCGACAGCAGCCAGTTCAGGCGCGCGCCGATCAGCACCACCACGTCGGCCGCCGGCAGCACGAACGAGCGCGCCGCCGACGCGCACAGCTCGTGCGTGTCGGGCAGCAGCCCCTTGGCCATCGACATCGGCAGGTAGGGGATGCCGGATGCCTCAACGAGCGCCTGGATGTCGGCATCGGCCTGCGCATACGCCGCGCCCTTGCCGAGGATGACGAGCGGCTTCTTGGCACCCTTGAGCAGTTCGAGCGCGCGCTTGACCGCGTCGGGCGCCGGGATCTGCTTCGGCGCCGCATCGACCACCTTGATCAGCGACGCCCGGCCGGCGCCCGCATCGATGCTCTGCGCGAACAGCTTGGCCGGCAGGTCGAGGTAGACGCCGCCCGGACGCCCCGAGACCGCGGCGCGGATCGCGCGCGCGATGCCGACGCCGATGTCGTCGGCGTGCAGCACGCGGTACGCGGCCTTGGCCACCGGCCTGGCGATCGCGAGCTGGTCCATCTCCTCGTAGTCGCCCTGCTGCAGGTCGACGATCTCGCGCTCGCTCGAGCCGCTGATCAGGATCATCGGGAAGCAGTTGACCGTGGCGTGCGCCAGCGCGTTCAGGCCGTTGAGGAAGCCCGGCGCCGATACCGTCAGGCAGATGCCGGGCTTGCCCGTCAGAAAGCCGGCGATCGACGCCGCGTAGCCCGCACTCTGCTCGTGGCGGAACGCGAGCACGCGCAGCCCTTCGCCCTGCGCGCGGCGCGCGAGGTCGGTGATCGGGATGCCCGGCAGGCCGTAGATGGTGTCGAGGCCATTGAGCTTGAGGGCTTCGATGACGAGCTGGAAGCCGTCGATGGTGTTCGCGGCCGCTGCGCCGGGGCCGCTGCTCGCGGTGGCAACGGCGGGACGGGTTTCGGTGGTGACGGCCATGCGCGTGTCTCCGTTGTCCGAGTTATTCGATGCCCTGCGAATCGCGGAAAATCATCATAGTTTCAGCGGCTTCGCGCCTCGATTGACCGTGGTCAATTATCCGAAAACGCCCTCGTCGCAATGGCCTGCGATCGCCGAGCATGCCGAGCGCAACGTGATCCGGCTGCAGCTGGCGCAGAACATCGTGCTCAAGCTGCTGCCCAAGCCGGCGCTGGCCGAACTGGAAGCGCAGCTGGTGGTGCAGGACCTCGCCAAGGGCGACTGCCTCGTGCAGCAGGGCGACCACGACATGGCGCAGTGCTTCATCCTCGACGGCATCCTGAAGCGCGTGGTCTCGAGCCCGAGCGCGAAGGAAATGGTGCTGCGCTTCGCGGCCGAGCGCGACATCGAGACCAGCTACGCCGCATGGCGGCTGCACACGCCGGCGCCGTACAGCATCATCACGGTCACCAGGGCGCGCGTGGCGACGCTGCCGCTGCCCGACTGGGTGGCCTTCATGGGCCGCTATCCGGAGCTGAAGTCGGCGTTCGAGTTCCAGGTGATGAGCCTGATGAGCGAGGTGATGGCGCACACCATCACGCTGCACCTGCTCGACGCGCCGGGCCGCGTGCACCGCTTCATGCGCAAGCACGCCGAGCTGGCCGACCGGCTGCCGAAGAAGGAGCTCGCGGCCTACCTGAACATCTCGCCCGAGACGCTGTCGCGGCTGAAGCAGCGCGGGAAGATTTGATCACCCCCGAAGCGGCCTGGCGGCCGCGTTCCACGCACTCGCAGAGCTCGCGCGGTTCGCGAGGCGTTTGGGCCTGCGCAGGCAGGCCCTCACGTCCGCGCTCACCCCCTCAAGGGGGCAACACCAGCGGCCCGGCGAAGCCGGATCCGCGGTGTTCACTCGGGGAAGGCCGCATCTGCCGCGGCGCGCTCAGCGACGGCCCGATGCGGCGGTGCGCGACTCGGCGCGCAGCATCTGCGACTTGATCCACTGGACGCCGCGCGCCAGGAACGGCCACACCAGCAGCACCAGCGCGAGCGTGGTGATCGAGCCGACCAGCCAGTTCGACCACAGGATCGTCAGGCTGCCCTGCGACAGCAGCATCGACTGGCGGAACGAATCCTCGGCGCGATCGCCCAGCACCACTGCCAGTACCAGCGGCGCCAGCGGGTAGTCGAGCTTCTTGAACACGTAGCCGATGACGCCGAAACCGAGCATCAGCCAGACATCGAGCATCGCGTTGTGCACCGTGTAGGCGCCGATCGCGCAGATCGCGATGATCACCGGCGCGATGATCGCGAACGGCACGCGCAGGATGGCGGCAAACAGCGGCACCGAGGTCAGCACGACGATGAGGCCGGCGATGTTGCCGAGGTACATGCTGGCGATCAGCCCCCAGACGAAGTCCTTCTGCTCGACGAACAGCAGCGGACCGGGCTGCAGCCCCCAGATCAGCAGGCCACCGAGCAGCACCGCCGCGGTCGGCGAGCCCGGGATGCCCAGCGCGAGCATCGGCAGCAGAGCGCTGGTGCCGGCGGCGTGTGCCGCGGTCTCCGGCGCGATCACGCCCTCGATCTCGCCCTTGCCGAACTGCGCACCGCGCGGCGACATCTTCTTGGCCATCCCGTAGCTCATGAACGACGCCGGCGTCGCGCCGCCCGGGGTGATGCCCATCCAGATGCCGATCAGCGTGCTGCGCAGCGACGTGATCCAGTACGCGGGCAGCTTCTTCCACGTCTGCAGCACGATCTTGGTGTCGATGCGCGCGGCCTTGCCGGAGAAGTTCAGCCCCTCTTCCATCGACAGCAGGATCTCGCCGATGCCGAACAGCCCGATCACCGCGATCAGGAAGTCGAAGCCGCGCATCAGGTCGGGGATGCCGAAAGTCAGGCGCAGCTGCCCGGTCACCGTGTCCATGCCGACGGCGGCGAGCGCGAAGCCGAGCATCATCGACGCCAGGATCTTCATCGGCGAGCCCTTGCCCATGCCGACGAAGCTGCAGAAGGTGAGCAGGTAGACCGAGAAGAACTCCGGCGGCCCGAACTTCAGCGCGAACCTCGCCACCAGCGGCGCCAGGAAGGTGATCATCAGCACCGCGAAGAAGGCGCCGACGAACGACGACGTGAAGGCCGCCGTCAAGGCCTCGCCGGCGCGGCCCTGCTGCGCCATCGGGTAGCCGTCGAAGGTGGTGGCCACCGACCACGGCTCGCCCGGGATGTTGAACAGCACCGACGTGATCGCGCCGCCGAACAGCGCGCCCCAGTAGATGCACGACAGCAGGATGATCGCCGAGGTCGGCGGCATCGAAAACGTCAACGGCAGCAGGATCGCCACGCCGTTGGCGCCGCCGAGGCCCGGCAGCACGCCGATGATCACGCCGAGCACGATGCCGACCATCATCAGCACCAGGTTGAACGGGCTGAGGACGACGGCGAAGCCGTGGAACAGCGATGCGAACTCGGTCACGGCTCAGTATCCGAGGAAGGAGAGGGGCTCGAGCGTGCCCTTGAAGAGCGGTACCTTGAACCAGACTTCGAACATCAGAAACGACAGCGCCGCCACCGCGAAGCCGATGCTGACGCTGCGTGCCCAGCCGTAGTGACCGACCCAGATCATGAAGCCGGCGATGAACAGGAACGAACCGACGTACAGGCCGAGAAATTGCGTCACCAGCACGAAGCCGAGCGACGGCAGCAGCACGGTCATCACCAGCCTCAGCTGCGCGAAGGTGACGAACACCTCGTCGTCGGCACCCGACCTGAACGCGCGCACCGCGACCACGGCGCTGGACACGCAGATCAGCAGCGCGATGTAGAAGGGGAAGTAGCCCGAGCCCGGCCCGTCGTCTTGCCAGCGGGCACCGAGCCGCCAGCTGCTGATCGCCACCAATGCGCCGAGCGCGAACAGCAGCAGCGCCGTCGCCAGCTCGACCGTGCGGGTCGATACGCCGGGTTCGTGCGGCGTCGAACCGACGTCGTCGGACTGCATCGTGCTCACGGCTTCGATATCGAAGGTGGTCGCGGTGGCACTGCGACCCCGCCGGTCACCGATGAGGGCGAACCGGACCTCACTTCGCCAGGAACCCGGCCCCCTTCATCAACATGAAGTGCGTCGCCTCGTTCTTCTCGACCCACTTCAGGTAGTCGGTCCCGGTCATGAAGCTCTGGTTGAACGCTCCGAGCTTCATGAAGTCCTTCCAGTCCTGGGTCTCGCGCACCTTCTTCAGCAGGTCGACGTAGAACGCCACCTGATCGGCGGTGACGCCGCCGGGCATGAAGATTCCGCGCAGCATCACGTACTCGGTGGGCACGCCTGCTTCCTTGCAGGTCGGGATGTCGTTCCACGATTTGCCGCCCGCCAGCGGATCCTTGTAGGGCATGCGCTGGCTGTCGAACACGCACAGCGGCCGCAGGTGGCCGGCGCGCCACTGCGCCACCGCCTCGACCGGGTTGTTGACCGACGAATCGATGTGCTTGCCGGTGAGCTGCACGGCGACATCACCGCCGCCCTTGAACGGCACGTAGATGAACTTCACCCCCGTGGCCTGCTCGATGCTGACCGTGATGATCTGGTCTTCCTGCTTCGAGCCGGTGCCGCCCATCTTCATCTTCGACGGGCCCGCGGCCTTGACCGCATCGATGTACTGCTTGGCGGTCTGGTACGGCGTCTCGGCGTTGACCCACAGCACGAACTGGTCGAGCGCCATCATCGCCACCGGCGTCAGGTCGCGCCAGTTGAACGGCACCCCGGTCGCCAGCGGCGTGGTGAACAGGTTCGACAGCGTGATGACGAGCTTGTGCGGATCGCCCTTGGCGTTCTTGACGTCGAGGAAGCCCTCGGCGCCGGCGCCGCCGCCCTTGTTGACCACGATCAGCGGCTGGCTCATCAGCTTGTGCTTGGCGACGATGCCCTGGATCAGGCGCGCCATCTGATCGGCGCCGCCGCCGGTGCCCGCCGGCACGATGAACTCCACCGGTTTCTCGGGGGCCCATGCAGCGAAGGCCGGCACGGCCGCCAACAGCGCACCGGCAGCGACAGCCGCCGCGCGCGCCACACAGCCGCGCATTGCGGCGAGGATGAGGTTGCTGTTCATCGGCTCTCGTCTCCTGTCGTTGTGAGGCACGGCCACAACGATAGCGTGCCTTGCATCCGATCGCCATGCGCGGCGACCCGCATCGCATGGCGTCATTCATGCTGCGAATATGCTCGCCGAGATCCCTCAAAAACCCTCTTGACCGCAGTCAATATTTTTCGCGACGCCGTTGCGCGCTGCGGCGTCACGCAGGTGCATTGCGGGTAACTACCGAGACCGGATCGTGCTCAGCCCGCGCCGCGTCGTCTCCACCGCATCGACGAGGCAATCGATCGCGTAGGCACGCAACAGGTGCGGGCGATGCCGCTCGACGAATGCGCGCACCGGCTGCGCGCCGTCGGCCACCAGCTCCCGATAGGTGGCCGGATCCCAGTGCCAGTCGATCTCCATCGCGGAGAAGGCCGTGTTGTAGGCGTTGCGCGCCGCCTCGTCGTCGGCGCTCAGCGCCTTGCTGAAGGTGATGCCCATGGTGTGCCCCTTGGCTGTGACGGGCCGATGCTAGGTGGGGGTATTCATTAATGAAACTGAAAGTTCTTGATGGTTTGCATAAGCCATCATTGATGGCACAGTGCGTCGGCGATGAAGAACGCCACGCTGCGTCAGCTCAAGGTGTTCGAGGCCGCGGCGCGGCAGCTCAGCTTCTCGCGCGCGGCGCAGGAGCTGCACCTGACGCAGCCGGCGGTGTCGACGCAGATCAAGCTGCTGCAGCAGCACGCGGGGGTGCGGCTGTTCGAGCAGCTCGGCAAGAAGGTGCACCTGACGCCGGCTGGCAGCGAGCTGCTGGGCTACAGCCGCGCGATCATCGAGCTGTTCCGCCAGGCCGGCGAGGCGATGGCCGCCCGTCAGGGCGTCTCCGGCGGCACCCTCAACGTCGCGGTGATCAGCGCCGGCGACTATTTCTTCCCGCAGCTGCTGGCCGAGTTCGCGCGCACGGCGCCCGGCGTCAAGCTCAACCTCGGCGTCTTCAATCGCCAGCAGTTGCTCCGGCAACTGGCCGACAACCTGACCGATCTGGCAGTCATGGTGCGGCCGCCGCGCGAGCTCGACACCGTCGCCGAGCCGTTCGCCGCCCATCCGTACGTGATCGTGGCGCCTCCCGACCACCCGCTGGCGCGACGCCGTCGCGTGCCGATGAGCGCGCTGCTCGCCGAACCGTGGATCACGCGGGAGCGCGGCTCGGACACCTGGAACTCGATGGAAGACGCCTTCGGCGCACAGCTGTCCAAGCTGAACGTGGCGATGGAGATCCGCTCGACGGAGACCATCAAGCAGGCGGTGATCGCCGGCCTCGGCCTGGCCTTTCTGTCAGCGCACACGATCCGCCGCGAGCTCGAGATGCGACAGCTCGCCGTGCTCGACGTGGCCGGCTTCCCGCTGCAGCGGCAGTGGTACGTGGTGCACCTGCGGCAGAAGGTGCTGGCGCCGGTGGCGATGGCGTTCAAGACGTTCCTGCTCGAGCGCGGCGCGTCGTTGATCGCACAGGCCACCGGCCCCGCGCGTACGCGGCGACGCGCCGCCGGTCCGGCTCGCAAGTCGGGTCACAATCGCGGCCGTGGCGCGCAGTGACCGGTCGGCCGGGCCGCGCGACGTGATTCGAAGGGGACCGCGATGAGCCTGCACGCGAAGCTGCAGCAGCGCGCCGCCGAAGGGCGTCCGGTGCGCGTGGGCCTGATCGGCGCCGGCAAGTTCGGCGCGATGTATCTGGCGCAGGTGCCGCGCACGCCGGGCGTGCACCTGATGGGCATTGCCGACCTGTCGCCCGACGCCGCGCGGCGCAATCTGGCGCGCGTCGGCTGGCCGGCCGAACGCTCGCAGGCGCCGTCGCTCGACGCGGCGCTGCGCGACGGCCGCACCCATGTCGGCGACGACTGGCAGGCGCTGGTGCGGCACCCGGCAGTCGACGTCGTCGTCGAGTGCACCGGTGCGCCGGTGCCGGCGGTGGACCATTGCCTCGAGGCGTTCGCGCAGCGCAAGCACGTGGTCAACGTCACCGTCGAGGCCGATGCCATGTGCGGGCCGATGCTGGCGGCGCGCGCCGCCGAGGCCGGCGTCGTCTACTCGTTGGCCTTCGGCGACCAGCCGGCGCTGATCTGCGACCTCGTCGACTGGGCACGCAGCTGCGGCTTCCCGGTGGTGGCGGCGGGCCGCGGGCACAAGTGGCTGCCGCACTACTGCGAGTCGACGCCCGACACCGTGTGGGGCTACTACGGCCTCACGCCCGAGCAGGCGGCACGCGGCGGCCTCAACCCGAAGATGTTCAACAGCTTCCTCGACGGCAGCAAGCCGTCGATCGAATGCACCGCGGTGGCCAATGCCACCGGCCTGGCCGTGCCGAGCAACGGACTGCTGTATCCGCCGGCGAGCGTGGCCGACATTCCGTTCGTCACGCGCCCCAGGAGCGAGGGCGGCGTGCTCGAGCGCAAGGGCATGGTCGAGGTCATCTCGTCGCTCGAGGCCGACGGCCGCGTGATCCCGTACGACATCCGCATGGGCGTGTGGGTGACGGTGGAGGCCGAGACCGAGTACATCAGGAACTGCTTCGAGGAATACAACGCCCACACCGACCCCAGCGGCCGCTACTTCACGCTGTACAAGCGCTGGCACCTGATCGGCCTG
>DATIFD010000659.1:0-10620 GCA_035455385.1 Burkholderiaceae bacterium | reverse complement strand
GGCTTGCGCTGGCTCAACCACCGCGGACCCGGGCGGCCTACGGTGGTGGCTGCGTTCGCGCCCGGCTACGGGTTGACCCTCTCTGCCATCGCGCGTGCGGCCGGACGCGATGATGTGGCGCACATTCCAATTGCTGTACCTGATGCTGCCGGTGTACGCGGCCAACATGGCCGCAGCGTTCGCGCGGCTGCTGCCGGGCGATCCGCGGCCGATCAGCGCGCGCTGGCTGGGCAGCCACAAGACCTGGCGCGGCTGTGCGCTGGCGGTGCTGGCCGCGACGCTCACCGCCTGGCTGCAATGGCTGGCGCAGTGGCGCGGCAGCCTCATCGGCTACGACGACTGGCTGGTGCTCGGCGTCGCCTGCGGCGCCGCCGCGATGGCTGGCGACAGCGCCAAGAGCTTCGTCAAGCGCCGCTTCGGCATCGCCCCCGGCAAGCCCTGGATTCCGGCCGACCAGCTGGACTACGTGGTGGGCGGGTTGCTGGCGCTGTCGGCGTGGCACCGCTTCGTCGCAGCGGACGTGGCGATCGTGCTGACGGTGAGCTTCGTCGGCTCGCTGGCGGTCAACCGCCTGTCGGCCCGCATCGGCATCAAGGACACGCCCTGGTGACTCGACCATGAACAACGACTCCCGCACGCTGCCGCTGCGCGCCGACGACGCGCTGGTGGTCGTCGACGTGCAGCGCGACTTCATGCCCGGCGGCAGCCTGGCGGTGCCCGGCGGCGATGCCGTGATCGCGCCGCTGAACCGCAGCATCGCGCGCTTCGCCGCACACCGGCTGCCGGTGTTCGCATCGCGCGACTGGCATCCGCCGGACCACTGCTCGTTCGTCGCCGGCGGTGGGCCGTGGCCGCCGCACTGCGTGGCCGACAGCGCGGGCGCGCAATTCCCGCCAGCGCTGCAGCTGCCGCCGCAGGCCATCGTGATCTCCAAGGGCACGGCGCGCGAGCGCGACGACTACTCCGCCTTCGGCCACACCGAACTGCACGCGCGGCTGCGCAGCGGCCGCGTGCTGCGCCTGGTCGTCGGCGGACTGGCCACCGACTACTGCGTGCGCGCCACCGTGCTCGATGCGCTCGCCCTCGGCTACAACGTGGTCGTGCTGCGCGACGCGGTTGCGGCAGTGGACGTGAAGCCCGGCGACGGTGCCGCAGCGATGCTGCGGATGCAGGCGTGCGGTGCGGTGCTCGCCAGCAGCACCGACTTGCTCTGATCTTTCAGTCGGCCGTCGCGGCGTCGACCGCGCGCGCCAGCGCGTGCACCGCGTCGGACACCTCGGCCGTGTAAGGCGTGGTCGTCGCCTCCAGCCCGCGCAGCGCGGCCGGCAGCGTGCGCATCTGCGCGGCGTGGTGAGCGGCGACCGCCGGCAGCGACGGCGCTGCCGCGACGCGGCGACCGCCGCGCATCACCGGCTGCAGCAGCGGCTGGCCGGTGCCGGCTTCGTCCACCAATTGCAGGCGGTCGCGGCGCAGCGCGCCGTCCTCATTCAGCTCGCGCCACACCTGCTTGACGCCGGGCCAGGTGGCCTTGCCTTCCGAACGCTTGCGTCGGGCGACGCCGGCGTACGACTGGATCTTGTACACCGCGTCGAGCGAGGGCGCGTCCGACGAGGTGTCGAGCGCGGTGCCGACGCCGAAGCCGTCGATCGGTGCGCCGGCCGCCACCAGTTGGGCGACGCGGAACTCGTCGAGGTTGCCGCTGGCGAAGATGGTCACCTGCTCGCAGCCGCCGGCGTCGAGCACGCCGCGCACCGCCTTCGCGTGCGCCTGCAGGTCGCCGCTGTCCAGCCGCACGCCGCCGATGCGCAGGCCCTCCACCGCGAGGCGGCGCGCCAGCGCCACCACCTTGGCCGCGGCGCGCTCGGTGTCGTAGGTGTCGATCAGCAGCGTCGGCGCGATCGGCCGCGCGCGCACGAAAGCCTCGAACGCGGCATCCTCGTTGGCATGCGCCTGCACGAACGAGTGCGCCATCGTGCCGAACGCGGCGATGCCGAAGCACCGCGACGCCTCGAGCGTCGCGGTGCCGGCAAAGCCGGCGATGGCCGCCGCGCGCGCGGCCAGTACCGCGGCCTCGGCGCCGTGGGCGCGGCGCATGCCGAAGTCGACCAGCAGCTTGCCCGGCGCGGCCATCACCACGCGCGCGGCCTTCGACGCGATCAGCGACTGGAAGTGGATCAGGTTGAGCACGCGGCTCTCGACGAACTGCGCCTGCGGCAGCGGCGCGGTGATGCGCAGCACCGGCTCGTCGGCGAAGAACAGCGTGCCCTCGGGCATCGCGTCGACATCGCCGGTGAAGCGAAACTCCCGCAGCGTGTCGACGAACGCCGGTGGGAACGCGCCTTGTCGACGCAGCCAGTCGAGCTCATCGTCGGCGAACGCCAGCCCCTCGAGGAACTGCAGCACCTGCTCCAGCCCGGCGGCGACGAGAAAGCTGCGCTGCGGCGGCAGCCGGCGCACGAACAGCTCGAATACCGCGCTGTCGTGCAGCCCTTCGTCCTGATAGGCCTGCAGCATCGTCAGCTGGTACAGGTCGGTGAGCAGGGCGGTGGCCATCCGGTCCATTGTGCCAACCCACCAGCGCCGCAGGCGCCGGCCGCGCGCAGGCGTCGGTGTGTCGAGCGCCGCGCGCCGACTGCCGCCCGCTGGCAGCGCGCGGGGCCGACCCCGTCAGGGTCTGGCCGGCGCGGGCTGGTTCAGGGCGGCACCCGTACCGGCGCGGCTGCGATCAGGGCTCTTCGAAGTGCGGCGGCGACTGGCCCTCGGCCGGCTCGCCGGTCTCGGCGTCGATCCAGTCGGCGATGCCGATTTCGCGCTCGGCCTCCTGCACCGTCTCGCCTTCCGAAGGGGCCTGCTCGTCGAAGCGGTCGCGATCGGCCAGCGCCCTTTCGCGGCTGTCGAACGGCCCGAACTGCTGGTGCCCGTCGGGCGCCGTCCAGTACCAGCCGTCGGGATGCTCCCGCACCCCGGCGGTGGGATCGCCCGGCGCCGACGACTCGGCAATCACGCGCGCACTGCCCTTGCGGCGCAGCGGCTTGGGCGCTTGGGGAGCGCGACTTGGCTTCTTCATGCGGCCACTATCGGCTGCCGGCGCTCGCGATCCCTTGCGCCAACTCAAGCCGCGTGCAGCCACCCCGTTGCGCGACGCCGGCGTTGCGGGGTTGCGCGGGCTCAATGCGTCGCCCACGTCGCACGGGAAGATGCCTGCTGTCCCACAGGAGTGAGCCGATGTCCGCCACCAGCCACCGCATGACCGCTGCCGAACTGTGCGCCCGCACGGTGGTGGTCACCGAGTCCAACGCCCCGCTCGCCGAGGCCGCGCGCATGATGCGCGAGCAGCACGTGGGTTGCGTGGTGGTCGTGCGCGAGACCGCCGATGGCCGCCAGGTGGTGGGGCTGCTGACCGACCGCGACATCGTCACCACCGTGGTGGCGCGCGACGTGAGCGCGTCCAAGCTGCGCGTCGAAGACGTGATGACCCGCGACGTCGTCTGCGTCGGCGAGAACGACTCGCTGCACGAGGTGCTGGCTACGATGCAGCGCCGCCGCGTGCGGCGCCTGCCCGTGGTGGGACTGCAGCAGCGGCTGGTGGGGCTGATCGCCGCCGACGACGTGCTGCGCGCGCTGACCGACGAGTTGCTGGCGCTGGCCCACGTGCTGGGCGAGCAGGTCAAGGTGGAGAAACTGCTGCGGCCCTGACATCGGGCGCCTGACCGGTCAGCGGCACCTCGACCTCGACCACCGTGCCGGCACCGACCGTGGTGTCGATGCGGATGGCGCCGCCCATGGCCCGCATGCGCTCGCTCATGCCCACCAACCCGAGCGCCTGCGGCTTGCGGCGTGCCGAGGGCTGCATGCCCTGGCCGTCGTCGCCCACGCGCAGCCGCAGGCGCGCCGGAGCGGCGTCGGCCAGCTCGATCCAAGCCCGCCGGGCATGGGCGTGCTTGCTCACGTTGTTCAGTGCCTCCTGCGCCACGCGGTAGAGGCAGGTGCCGACCGACGGCGCAGCCAGACTCACGCTGGATGCCGCCGAGCCGTCGAAGCGGCAGGCGATGCCGCTGTGCTCCTCGAAGCGGTGTGCCAGCGCTTCCAGCGCCGGCACCAGGCCGAGATCCTCCAGCATGCGCGGGCGCAGGTCGTTGACGATGCGCCGGGTGGACGCGATCGCGGCGCCGGCCAGCTCGTCGATGTGCTGCAACGGCACGCGCGCGGCCTCGCTGCCGGGGCGCAGCGCCTGGCGGGCGGCGCCGCCTTCGATCAGGATCGCCGCCAGCGTCTGCTGCAGATCGTCGTGCAGCTCGCGCGCGATGCGCTTGCGCTCGGCCTCCTGCACCTGGTCCTGCATCGCCACCAGGCGTCGCAGGTCGGCCTGCGACGCGGCCAGCTCGTCGTGCATGCGCTTGAGGTCGGTGACGTCGCGCGCCGCCAGCACCGCGCCGACGATCTGGCCTTCGGCATTGCGGATCGGTGCGAAGTTGTGGCTGCCGATCCAGCTCTCGCCGCTGTCCTTGCGCACCAGGCGGAACTCCACTGTGCTGCCGACCTCGCCGCTCAGCGCGCGTGGCACGGCGCATTGCGATGGTGGCACCGGCCTGCCGTTGGCGTCGAACACGTCGAGCAGCGTCTCGAACTCGGCCAGCGTGCGCGGACACTGCGATTTGTCCTGCAATCGCAGGAACGCACGACACGCGTCGTTGGCCTCGACGATCTGCCCTTGCGCGTCGGTGATGAGAACCGCGTCGGACATGCTGGCCAGCGCAGCACGCAGGATGTTGCGGCTGGCGGTGGCTTCGGCCTGCGCGCGGCGCTGCTCGGTGACATCGCGCACCATCACCGTGAACAGGCCCTGGCCGTCGACGTGCACGTGCGAGATCGACGCCTCGATCGCGAACTCGCTGCCGTCGGCGCGCAGCCCCTTGACCTCCAGGCCGGTGCCCATCGGGCGCGCGGTGACGCGGGCGACCCCGAAGTCGCGCACCTGCTGCGCGTGCACGGTGCGAAAGCGCGCCGGAATCAGCAGCTCCAGTGGCCGCCCGATGAGTTCAGGCACCGAGTAGCCGAAGATGTGCGCCGCGGCGGGGTTTGCCAGCACGATCGTCTGCGAGTCGTCCACCGCGACGATGCCATCGCTGGCGCCTTCGACGATGCCGCGCAATTGCCGCTCGCGCATCTCGAGGTCGATCTCGCTGCGGTGCGCGCGGTCGCGCATCGTCGCTTCCGACGACGCCGCGTCGTCGAGCAGCTTGCGCACCGCGCGGAATTCGGCGATGCGCGCGGCCGACTTCGTGACCACCGGCTCGGTCACCGCGCCCATCGCGGCCTGCAGACGCCGGCTGCCGTAGACCGCAATTGCCCACGCGATCGCGGCCGTCGCGAGCACGAGCAGGGCGATCCACAGCGACGCCTCCCAGGCGGCCCCCCAGTGCTCGGAGGACGGCCGGTACAGCAACACGGTCCACGGTGCGACGCCCGAGCGCGCGCCGACCGATGGTGAATCGTCAGCGTCGTGCGGTGGCGTACCGACACGCGCAACTTCGATGCCACGGTCGTCGCGCAGCACCATCGACCACGAGTCGGGGATCATCACGCCGCCGAGCGCTGCAACGACCCGCTCGATCGGCACCGTCGCGCGCACCACCCGATCGACTGGACCATCCGTGTCCACCGGGACCGCGATGAACACCATCGCGCCGGCGCTCCCGCGGCCCACCGTGACCACCGGACGGTTCGAATCGGCCGCAAGCCGCACCACCTCGATGGCCGGGTCGGCAACGCCCCCCCCGGACGCGGACAACGCGTCGACCAGCGCCACGTCGCCGCCGAAGGCCGCGCGATAGTGCTGACCGCGGGCCTTGAATCGCGAGGGCTCGTCCATCAACCCTGGCACCAGCAGCTGCAGCGCGCCGATGCGCGACGCGAGACCGCGATCGACCGCGTTGGCGGCGCTGCGCGCCGACAGCGAGGCATGGCGCTCCGAATCGGCCTGTTCGTCGCGCACGTGGTCCACGCCCAGCGCGACCGCCAGCATCAGCACCGGCAGCAGGCACAGCCAGACCAAGCCGAGGATGAACGTTTTCAGCCTCATCGGCCCTTACCGTGAAGTCGCCCAGCGCGCATTGTCGCCAAAGCGGCGTCGTCCGCCTTGCGGTCGCTCAAGCGCGCCGGCTCAGGCCGCCGCGACCGCGTCGGTGTGATCGGCGAACCAATGCGCCGCCATCTGCGCCATCGTGTCGAGCGCACCGGGCTCTTCGAAGTGGCGGCTCCCGCCCGGCACGACTTCCAGGCGCTTCTCGCACTGCAATTGGCGCAGCAATTCGCGATTGCGCTGCAACAGCTCGTCGTCGCGACCGCCGACGATCAGCAGCGTCGGCGCGCGCACGCGCAGCGGCCGCGGGTCGGCGATGTCCATCTCCCCGGCGCTGACCACGATCGCGCTGACCGATGCGGGCCGCTTCGCCGCGGCCTGCAGCACGGCGGCCGCCTCGCTGCCGCAGGCCATCAGTCCCACGCGTTCCCACAGCCCATGCCGCTGCAGCCACGCCAACGCCTCGACCACACCTTCGCTCCACGCAGAATCCGCCGGATGCGCGCGCTCGCCACCGGCGGCCGGCAGGTCGACGCGCAGCGTCGCGAGTCCGTGCCGCCGCAGCACGGCCAGCACGAACCGCTGAGACCCGCGCGCGTCGGCCTTACCGCGGTGCCGGGAGAGCACCACCAGACTCTTGGCGTGCGCCGGCACGACCAGCTCGGCGCGCAGTTGGCCGCTGCCGATCCGCAGGTGCGAGACCTGGTTCGCGGAACGGCTCATGCTGACACGCCGGATATCGTCCACTGCCGAACCACTCTAGGAGTGCGACGGCGCGTCGCGTTGACCCGGCTCACGACGCATGCGCGCCGCCGTCGCGACAGGGGGGGTCGCAACAGCATGCGCGCACGGGTGTGACCGTGTCACGCCGTGCGCGACCGACGCCGCGTCCTGGCGCACGATGCGCTGGAGCTTGCCGCTGCGGCCGCGGTGCCCAGCGCGCGGACGGCGATGCAGGTGCAGCGCCACGTTGCCCAGGCCCTGCTCGCGCAGGTAGCCGCGCAACGCGTCGAGCGCCCGCTGCACAGCGGGCGCGGTCGCCTCGCTGCCGAACACCTCGAGCTGCAGGTCGGAGTCGCCGCGCTGCTGCAGCTGAAAATCGAACAGCCCCGAGCCTTCCTCGATCACGGTGGTCAGCGACAGCGGTGGCAGCAGCACCGGCCGTCGCGACGCGTCGCGCAGCGCGAGCACCTCGTCCTCGCGGCCCTCCACCTCGATCACCGGCAGGCTGCTGCCGCAGCGGCACGCGCCCGGCACGAAGCGCACGCGATCACCGAGGTCGTAGCGAATGATCGGCTGTGCGACGTTGGCCAGGTTGGTCAGCAGCGTGGTGTGGCCGAACCGCCCGGGCGGCACCGACCGCGCGTGATCGTCGACGGCCTCGAGGATCACCCAGTCGGCATGCAGGTGCAGCGCGCCGGCGCTGCACTCGCTGGCGATATTGAGACACTCGCTGGCGCCATAGCTGTCGTGCAGCGGGCAGCGCAGCGCCGACACGATCGCCGCGCGCAACGCGGCGGTCACCGTCTCGCCGCCGGTCCACACCGCGTTCAGGCGCAGCCGCAGCCGGCCCTGGCGCTGCCAATCGGCCAATACGCGGGCCATCGTCGGATACGTCATCAGCACAGTCGGATTCCAGTCGTGCAGCTGCTGCACGAGCGCCTCCACCGGCTGCAGGAACGAGAACGCGCGCACCGACCAGCGTGCCCACGGATTCATGCGCTGCAGCCGACGCAGCGAGACGATGCTGGCGAACGGCCCGTCGATGGCGCCGACGAAGGCATAGCGCTGCGTCCACGGCGAGCCATCGAGCAGCGCGCCGCCGCCCTGCCCGAGCAGCGTGTGCGGGCCGCGTGCCAACTCCAGGGCATCGGCCACCGCCAGCGACTGCGCGTCCTGCACGAACAGCGCCGGCTCGCCGCTGCTGCCCGAGCTCTCCCAGACGGTGAAGCGGCGGTCGAAGTCGGCCGCGTCGTCGACATGCCGGTGCGCGAAGCCGCTCAGCCTCGGCAGCCGCAGCGCCGGGTCGGTGACCCAGCGATCGAAGTGCTCCATCAGCTCTCGCTTGCGGCTCACCGGGATCGTGCCCAGCATCGCGTCGACGCCCGGACCGGCCGACAGCGCCGCTGCCGTGCGAGCCCGCCACCAGGTCGATCGCGCGCCGATCGCGCCGATCAGATCGCGCAGGCGACGCCGCTGGCGTTGCGGCCACGCCGCCGGCTGCGCGCGCGTGATGGCCATCGCATCGGCGTACAGCCAGCCCGCGACCCAGGGGTCGAACATGGCCCTTCCGCCCGCGATGGCGGCGCCCGGCGCGTTCGCGTCAGGCGGCCTCGGCCCAGTGCGACGGGGCGACCACCGCCTCGTCACCGAAACTGCGGGTGCTGCGCGCGAGGCGCTTCAGCGCCTCGGGGTCGACGATCTCGATGTCGCGTTGCGTCACGCGCAGGCATCCATGGCGCACGAGCACGCCGAACGAGCGGCTGATGGTCTCGTGCGCCAGCCCCAGATGGTTGGCGATGTCGCGCCGGGTCATGCGCAGCAGGATCCGGCGCGGCGACAGGCCGCGCTCGGCCATGTGCCCCGACAGTTGCAGCACGAAGCGCGCCAGCCGCGTGTCGGCCGACAGCGCAGCCATCACTTCGGCCAGTTCGCCGGCATGTGCCAGCCGGTGTGCGACGCGGGCGTGCAGCGCCGCGTCGAGCGCCGGCACGCGGCGGCGCAACTCGGCCAGCTCGGCCAGTGGGAGCATCACCGCCCGGCTGTCCTCCAGCGCCACCGACGAGAAGGCGTAGCAACCACCGGCGAGCGCCTCGAGCCCGATGACGTCGCGCTTCCAGACGAATCCGATCACGTTCTCGTAGCCGTCTTCGGACGAGCGGTAGTACTTGAGGCTGCCGGCCTGCACGACATAGACGAACGTGGCACGGCCGCCCTCGTGCGTGAGCGCGGTGCCGCGCGGCAGCCGGTGCACCGGAAACGACATCTGCATCGACGCCGACGCGGCATCGGGCTCCCCGCCGAGCAACTCGATCAGCGCCGCCATCGACACCCTGGAGCCGGCCAACATGCGGCTTGACTCGGCCGGCTCCGGCCACGCGACGACGCGTTTGGCGCGAACCCACCGTGCTGCACCCGGAATGACCTGCTCGACCACACTGCTCATGACTGCTCCTGCACGACTTGTGACTTCGCAAGCATCCTCCGGCTGCCGCCGGCGTGCAATCAGCCGGTCTGCCGCCGAAGGCGCGGAAGTTGCCGCGTCGTGGATTCGGAATAGTCCGAACGAGCGACCCTTCGTGCCACGTGGGCTTGGCGTGGCGGTCACGGCTTGACGCTGAGCAAGGCCGGTATGGCTGCGCAGCGATCTAATGGCGCTGCATGGAGCCGGCGCGCCGTCACATCCTGATCGTGGACGACCACACGGTCGTGCGCGAAGGGCTGGTGCGCGTGCTCGGTGGCGCCAATCCGGACTGGCAGGTCGACGAGGCATCCAGCGGCTTTCAGGCCCTCGAGTGGCTGCGGCGCCATCGCGCCGACGTGGTGATCGCCGACCTGTCGATGCCCGGGATGTCGGGGCTGGAACTGATCCGGCGCGTACGCTCGGAGTTTCCGCAGGTGCGGGTGCTGGTGCTGTCGATGCACGCCGAAGAGCAGTACGCGCTGCGCGCCTTTCAGGCCGGCGCGCACGGCTACGTCACCAAGGACCGCGCCGCCTCCGAGCTGGTGCAGGCGGTGGGCCGCATCGCCGACGGCGGTGCCTACGTCACGCCGAGCCTGGCCGAGCACGTCGTGCAGCAGCTCAGCGGCTCGCGGCCGACGCCGCGCCACGACCGGTTGTCCGACCGCGAGCTCGACGTGCTGCGCCGGCTCGTCGCCGGCCAGCGCGTGTCGGACATCGCCGACGCGCTGCACCTGTCGATCAAGACCGTCAGCAGCCACAAGCGCCGCATCCAGGACAAGCTCAACCTGACCTCCACCGCGGCACTGATCCGCTACGGCATCGAGCAGGGTCTGCAGGAGACGCCCGGCTCGTAGCCCGGCATCGCGGCGTTGAGTCGGATCAATCGACGCGCACTGCGCGCTTCCGACAATGCTCGCCCCGCACGTGGAGTCGAAGAAGGAGGCGCCATGAGCCGACCCAGCAGCACCGCCAGCCCACCTGCCGCCGACGCCGAGGAACTCGACTTCGGCACTGCGCTGGCCCGTCAGCAACGCGCGGCGTTCGAGAGCGCCGGCGAGATGACCGAGCAGGGCCTGCGCTTCCTCGGCGACTGCTTCGTCGCCACCGCCGATTACCTCGGATCGCTGCGCCGCTGCGAGTCGGCGCCCGATGCGATGTCGTTGAGCACGCGGTACATGTCCGACGCGTTCAGCGGCATGGTCAAGCGCACGCAGCAGACGCTCGAGCAGTTCGCGCCGCCGCGCGCGCGCTGACCAAGCCGGCTGGCCGGGGGTCAGCGCCGCAGCACGTACTGCCCCGGCGCGGCGCCCAGCGAGGGTGCGGGCGACGGCGGCGTCACCGGCTTGCCGCTGTG
>DATIFD010000658.1:0-3156 GCA_035455385.1 Burkholderiaceae bacterium | reverse complement strand
TCGGTTCGTTCCAGCCGCGCACGCTGAAGGTCGAAGGCATCGAACGTCACCGCGACAGCCAGCTGCACTACCGCGTGCGCGATCCTGCGCAGTTCGCCGGCCAGCGGCTGGTCATCGTCGGCGGCGGCGACTCCGCGCTGGACTGGGCGCTCAATTTCGCCGCAGGCCCGCACAAGGCCGACGTGACGCTGGTGCACCGCCGCGACGGTTTCCGCGCGGCGCCGGCGAGCGTGGCGCGCATGCACGAGCTCGTCGCCGACGGCAAGATGAAGTTCGTCATCGGTGAAGTCACCGCGTTCGACGAGATCGACGGCCGCATCGCGGCGGTCACCGTCAGCAGCGCGGGCGCGCCGGTGGCGACCGTCCCGTGCGACGCCGTGCTGGCCTTCTTCGGCCTCAGCCCGCGGCTGGGCCCGATCGCCAACTGGGGGCTGACGATCGAGCGCCGCCAACTGGTGGTGGACACCGAGCGCTTCGAAACCAGCGTGCCGGGCATCTTTGCGGTCGGCGACGTCAACACCTACCCCGGCAAGAAGAAGCTGATCCTCTCGGGCTTTCACGAGTGCGCGCTGGCCGCGTTTGCCGCCGCCACCTACGTGTTCCCCGACAAGCGCATCGCGCTGCAGTACACGACGACGAGTCCCAAGCTGCACAAGGTGCTCGGCGTCGAGACGCCGGTGTTCGATTGACGCGATCGCGCGCGACCCCGATGCGATCAGGGCCCGCCGCGAGCGGGCCTTGTCGTTTGTCGCGCATAATCGCGCCGTCACGCGTCGACTGACGGGTGGCACTCGCTAGGGGTGCTGGGCCTTTCGAAGGCCCGGCTGAGAAAGTCCCTTTGAACCTGAATGAGGTAATCCTCGCGCAGGGAAGCACGCTGATGCAGCGCTCACGATCGCGTTCCGGTTTGCCGACCTGCCATCGAACCGAGGTTCGCAGATGGCAACGCACTCGCTCGTTCTCTCGCTGCTCGCCGCGCTGAGCGCCGCAGCCGCTGCCCAGGAGGGCATGCAGACCGTCACCGTGACGGGCAAGGCGCCGCCGTCGGCCTCGGTGGCCGGCTTCGACGACACGCCGCTATCGCGTGCGCCGTTCAGCGCCACGGTGATCGACCCGGCGACGCTTAAGGATGCCGGCGTGGGCAACCTCGCCGACGCGGCGCGGGTCAGCCCGGGGCTCAGCGACGCCTACAACGCGCTGGGCTACTGGAGCAACTTCAGCATCCGCGGCTTCGCCCTCGACCAGCGCAACAACTACCGCCGCGACGGCCTGCCGATCATCGCCGAGACGTCGCTGTGGCTCGGCAACAAGCAGAGCATCGACATCCTGCGCGGCACCAGCGGCATGCAGGCAGGCGTCAGCGCGCCCGGTGGTCTGGTGAACCTGACGGTCAAGCGACCCAACGGCGCACACCGCGAGGCCACGCTGGGCCTCGAGTCCGACGGCACCTACGGACTCGCGCTCGACCTCGGCGACCGCGCCGGACCGGACGGCCGCATCGGCTGGCGGTTGAGCGCCGAGGCCACGCACCTCGACCCGCCGCTGAACGCCGCGCGCGGGCATCGCGAAGGCGTCGCCGGCGCCGGCGAGTGGCGCATCGACGCCGGCAAGCTGCTCGAAGCGGAGTTCGAGCTCAGCCGGCAGTCGCAGCCGAGCCAACCGGGCTTCAGCATGCTCGGCGATCGCCTGCCCGACGCGCGCGACATCGACCCACGCATCAACCTCAACGACCAGCCGTGGAGCCTGCCGGTGGTGTTTCTCGGCGAGACCGCATCGCTGCGCTGGACGCAGCAGTTGGGGGCCGACCTGCGCCTGGTCGCGCACGCGATGACGCAGTGGCTGCGCACCGACGATCGCATCGCGTTCCCGTTCGGCTGTTCGGCCGAAGGCAACTTCGACCGCTACTGCAGCGATGGCACGTTCGACCTCTACGACTACCGCAGCGAGGGCGAGCACCGGCGCAGCGACGCGCTCGACCTGTACCTCGCCGGCCATGCGCTGTGGGGCGGCCAGGAGCACCAGTGGCGTGCCGGCCTGCTCGGCGTGCGCAAGCGTGTCGACGTGCCGCGCGGCGCGTTCAACTTCGTGGGCACCGGCACGATCGACGGCCTCACCACGGTCGCCCCCGACGCCAGCATCACGGCCGAAGGCTCGAGCAGCAACGAGCGCAGCCTCGAGGCCTACCTGCGCGACCAGTGGCGGCTGACCGCCGACGCGTCGCTGTGGCTCGGATTGCGCCACACCCAGCTCAAGCGAGACAGCGTCGCGACCGACGGCAGCAACGCCACCGACACGGACCAGGGCTTCACGACGCCGTGGCTCGCGGCGTCGTGGCAGCTCAACCCGCGCGCGCTCGTCTACGCCAGCGCAGGTGAAGGCGTCGAAGCCGCGGTGGCGCCCAACCAACCCAACTACACCAACGCCGGGCAGGTGCTGCCGGCGCAGAAGAGCCGGCAGTACGAGGCCGGCGTCAAGTTCGACGACGGCAGCTGGAGCGCCGGGGCCGCGCTGTTCGACATCCGCCGCCCGTTCGTCACCGACCAGTGCACGACGAGCGGTGACTGCACGCGCCTGATCGACGGCCAGCAGCGCCATCGCGGCATCGAGCTCGACGCGGCGTGGCGCGGCGGACCATGGTCGGTGCAGGCCGGCGGCACCTGGTTGCACGCGCGCCGCGAGCGGTCGATCGACCCTGCCGACAACGGGTTGGCGCCCACCAACGTGCCCGAGCGCAGCCTGCGCGCGGCGCTGGGCTACCAGTTCGCGAGCGTGCCGGGGCTGGCGCTCGGCGCCACAGTGTCCAACGAAAGCGCGCGATTCATCGTGCCCGACAACTCGGTGAGCATCCCGTCGTGGGCCCGGCTCGACCTGGCGGCGCGCATGGAGCAGCGTCTGGCGAACCAGACGCTGACGTGGCGACTCGGCGTCGACAACGTCACCAACCGCCGCGCATGGCGCGAGTCGCCCTTCCAGTTCGGCCACATCTACCTGTACCCGATGGCCCCTCGCACGTGGCGCGGGTCGGTGAGCGCTTCGTTCTGAGCCCGAAGGGTGCTGGCTATAATCGCCCGCTCCGATCCCCGATAGCTCAGTCGGTAGAGCGCCGGACTGTTAATCCGTAGGTCCCTGGTTCGAGCCCAGGTCGGGGAGCCAAGA
>DATIFD010000657.1:0-4272 GCA_035455385.1 Burkholderiaceae bacterium | reverse complement strand
GGAAGCCGCCGCACTTGCCGAGCACGCGCACCGGCAGCAGGCGCACGTTCCAGCCGACGCTGGCCATGCCGACGCCGTTGTTGGTGGTTGCGCCGATCAGCGCCGAGGTCTGCGTACCGTGCCAGCTGCTGTCCTCCACGGTGCAGCCCTGCAGCGGCCCGTTGGTCTGCGACGACTCGGCGGTCGTGATCCAGTCGCCTGGGTCGGATGGGTCGGCATCCCGGCCGTTGCCGTCGTTGGCCGATGCGAACGACCCGTCGGGGTCGGCCGACACGAAGTCGTAGCCCGGCAGCAGCTTGCCGGCCAGATCGGGGTGGTCGCCGCGCACGCCGGTGTCGAGCACCGCCACGACGATCGCCGGCGACCCCTTGGTCTTGTCCCACGCCGTTTCGGCGTCGATGGCCGACACAAACAGCGACGTCGGTGGTCGCAGGTACCACTGACCCACTGTTGGCGTTACGCCTTGTTGGTTGTCTGCGTACCGCGGATCGTTCGGCACCGCGGTGGCGTACACGCGCTCGTCGACCTCGGCGTATTCAACGTCGGGGTCGGCCTGCAGGCGCGCCACCAGCTCGGCCGACGTCATGTCGCGTGCGTGCAGCACCTGCGTGCGCGGCGCGATCATGTGGCCGTCGCGCAGCGCGACGCCCATCCGCTGCGACAGGCGTGCCGCACGCTGCACGACCACGCGATCGGCGTCGCGCGCCGACAGCGTGAGCTCGCGCATCAGCGCACCGTCGGCCTTGTACTTGACGATCACCCGCGCGTGCCGCGAGTCGACCACCGGGGTCGACGCGCGGCGCAGTCCGGTGGCCTGGGCCGCCGCATCGGTCGGTGCTGCGGCCAGCGCGGGCAGCGCGAGCACGGCCAGCGCCGACAAGGTCCTGGCCATGCGATGCATGTTCGACAACGACGTCATGGTGTTCTCTCGAGGCTGGGCCGATGCCCGGTGTCGCGACGCGTCTTCAGCGCGACTGCTCGCGCGTGGGTTTGACGGGAATCTTCTGCCGGGTGTTCGGGTTCTCCGCGTCGACGCCGAGCGCGAACGAGCGGTCGTTGGCGATGCGCTGCGCGGCCGCGCGGCAGGTCGCGCTGTCCGGGCAGACCAGCACCATGCGGTAGCGTCCGGCGCCGAGATCCTCCGCGTCGCGGATCGGCACCTTGGCGACCGCCGCCACCCGGATCTTCGCTTCGACGGCGGTTGGGTATTCCACCTGCGTGGTCACCACGATGCGCAGGTCGGGCGGCGGCACGGGGGGCAACTGGGTCATCGTTTCGCAGCCGTACAGCAGCAGCGCACTCAGCAGCCCGCCATGGCGCAAGGGGTTCGTCAACATGCGGCAAGCCTATCGGAAAGTTCGCTCGGCAACCGTGTCCCCGCGTAAGGGCTGCGCCGTGGCGGCCGCGCCGCGCACAAGAAAGGCCACCGGTGCGGCGGCCCTTCACGCGACGGCAACGCGGCCGTCAGTCGGTGTTCAGCAAGCTCACTTCGCCGCCATCAGCGCCACGGTGGTGTCGAGCATGCGGTTGCTGAAGCCCCATTCGTTGTCGTACCAGGCCAGCACCTTGACGAGATTGCCGTTGGCGACACGGGTCTGCGGCGCATCGAACACCGAGCTGTGGCTGTCGTGGTTGAAGTCGCTCGACACCAGCGGCTCGGTGTTGTAGCCGAGGATGCCCTCGAGCGCGCCGGCAGACGCCTCCTTCACGATCGCGTTGACCTCGTCCTTCGTGGTGTTGCGCGCGGCGACGAACGTGAGGTCGACCACCGACACGTTGATGGTCGGCACCCGCATCGCGAAGCCGTCGAGCTTGCCGTTCAGCTCGGGCAGCACCAGGCCCACCGCCGCCGCCGCGCCGGTCTTGGTGGGGATCATGTTCAGCGCCGCGGCGCGCGCGCGGTGCAGGTCCTTGTGATAGACGTCGGTCAGCACCTGGTCGTTGGTGTAGCTGTGGATCGTGGTCATCAGCCCGGACACGATGCCGAGCTTGTCGTGCAGCACCTTGGCCACCGGCGCCAGGCAGTTGGTGGTGCAGCTGGCGTTGGAGATCACCGTGTGCGAGGCCTTCAGCACGCCGTGGTTGACGCCGTAGACGACGGTGGCGTCGACGTCCTTGTCGCCCGGCGCGCTGATGATCACCTTCTTCGCGCCGGCCTCCAGGTGCGCGCCGGCCTTGGCCTTGCTGGTGAACAGGCCCGTGCACTCGAGCACCACGTCGACGCCGAGCGCCTTCCACGGCGCCTCGGCGGGGTTGCGCACCGCGAGCACCTTGATGCGGTCGCCGTTGACGACCAGGCTGTCGCCGTCGGCCGCCACCGAGCCCGGGAACCTTCCGTGCGCGGTGTCGTACTTGGTCAGGTGCACGTTGGTGGCGACGTCGCCGAGGTCGTTGACCGCGACGATCTGCACGTCCTTGCGCCCCGACTCGTAGAGCGCACGCAGGATGTTGCGCCCGATGCGGCCGTAGCCGTTGATTGCGACTTTGATGGTCATGAGGGATCTCCTGTGAACAACGAATTCTTGGGTGGCCGGGCGTTCAGCGGGCCAGCACGGCACGCACGGTGTCGGCCACGTTGGCGGCCGTGAAGCCGAAGTGCTTGAACAGCTGCGGGCCCGGCGCGCTCTCGCCGTAGCGGTCGAGCCCGATCACTGCGGCGCAGCCGTACTTCCACCAGCCGTCGGTGACGCCGGCTTCCACCGCGATGCGCGGCACGTTCGGCGGCAGCACCTGCGACTTGTAGGCCGCGCTCTGGCGGTCGAACACGGTGGTCGACGGCACCGACACCACGCGCACGGCGATGCCGTCCTTGGCCAGCTCGGCCTGCGCGTGCAGCGCCAGGTGCACTTCGGATCCGGTGGCCACGATCACGGCCTGCGGCTTCTTGGTCTTCATCCCCACTTCGGCAGGCTCGGCCAGCACGTAGCCACCTCTGGCGATGTCGGCCGTCGATGCCCTGGGGCAGTACGGCAGGTTCTGCCGCGACAGCAGCAGCGCGGTGGGTCGGCCGCGCGCCGCCAGCGCGGCTTGCCAGGCGACGATTGTTTCCACCGTGTCGGCCGGGCGCCAGACCTCGAGCCCGGGGATCAAGCGCAGCGACGCGGCGTGCTCGACGCTCTGGTGGGTGGGCCCGTCCTCGCCGAGCCCGATCGAATCGTGCGTGAAGACATGGATCACGCGCTGCTTCATCAGCGCGGCCATGCGCACCGCGTTGCGGCTGTAGTCGCTGAACGTCAGGAAGGTGCCGCCGTAGGGGACGAAGCCGCCGTGCAGCGCGACGCCGTTCATGATCGCCGCCATGCCGAACTCGCGCACGCCGTAGTTGATGTGGCGCCCGTCGTTGGGTGCGCCGCCGTCGCCGAAGCGCAGCGGCGGCGTGCTCGACGTCTGGGTCAGGTTGGAGCCGGTAAGGTCCGCCGAGCCGCCGAGCAGCTCGGGCAATGCGCGCGTGAACGCTTCGAGCGCGAGCTGGCTCGCCTTGCGCGTGGCCACCGTCTCGGCCTTCGACTGCGCCTCGGTCAACGCCTGGGCAGCCACGGCGTCGAACGTGGCCGGCAGGTCGCCGCGGCAGCGCCGCTCGTACTCGGCGGCCAGTTCGGGGAACGCCGCCCGGTAGCGGCCGAACTGCTCGTTCCAGCGAGCCTGGCGCGCCGCACCGGCCTTGCGCGCGTCCCACGCCGCCTTCACCGCAGCCGGCACTTCGAACGGCGCGGCGCTCCAGTGCAGGGCCTGCCGCGTCGCCGCGACCTCGGCTTCGCCGAGCGCCTCGCCATGGGCCTTGGCGGTGCCGGCGCGCGTGGGCGCGCCCTTGCCGATCGTGGTGCGGCAGATGACGAGCGTCGGTTGCGTCCCCGGGTGCGCGGCCTGCGCGAGCGCGTCGTCGACCGCATCGACGTCGTGGCCGTCGACCGGGCCCAGCACGCGCCAGCCGTAGCCGGCGAAGCGCTGGCGCACGTCGTCGGCATACCACGGCTTGACTGCGCCGTCGATCGAGATGCCGTTGTCGTCGTACAGCGCGATCAGCTTGTTCAACCGCCACACGCCGGCCAGCGAGGAGGCCTCGTGGCTGATGCCTTCCATCAGGCAACCGTCGCCGACGATCACGTAGGTGCGGTGATCGACCAGCGTGTGGCCGGGCCGGTTGAACTGCGCGGCCAGCAGTTTCTCCGCCAGCGCCATGCCCACCGCGTTGGCTAGCCCCTGGCCCAGCGGGCCGGTGGTCGTCTCCACACCCGGCGTGACGCCGACCTCGGGGTGGCCGGGCGTCTTGCT
>DATIFD010000656.1:0-12400 GCA_035455385.1 Burkholderiaceae bacterium | reverse complement strand
CACCACCGCCGCCACCACCGCCACCACCGCCACCACCGCCACCTTGCGCAAAGGCGCCGGTGCCAAAGGCCATCGCGATGCACACCGCTGCAGCAGCAAGTGCCCGAGCGTTGCCAGACTTCATGTCAACTCCTTGAGATCGTCTTCGAGCCAATGCGTGAAGCCTACGCAAACACGCCGCGGTGTCGTTGAGGCCACTCAATCGGCCGGACGACTCGCGAGCGAGCAACGACGTGTGCAACGCAGCGTCAAAAAAGAAACGGCGACCCCAGCGGGTCGCCGCAAGATCGCCCTTGCGGGCCTGCGCGTCAGCTCAGTTGACCGTGATCACCACCGACGAACTCAGGCCGTCGGCCGACAGCGTGGCGCCCGCGTCGAGCTTGTTGATCATCTTCACGTGGTTGGGCACGGTCGTCGTACCCACGGTGGCCTGCGGATCCAGGCTGAACGTGATGCGGTATTGGCCCGTCTTGTTGGGGACACCGGTCACGCTGCTGAGGCGGAAGTTGTAGCCGTAGACGACCGAGCCGCCCATGTTGATCTCGGCACCGTACTTGGTCGAGACCACGGTGCTGCCACCGCCACCTTCCTCGGCGACGCCGAAGCCCTCGTACACCGCCTTGTCGAAGACCACCGTGTCGGGGCTGCCGTCGGTGGAGATCTTCTCGATCTTCAGGCGCGCGTTGATCGCGAAAACGTTGCGCGCCGCCGAGTCGAGGGTCGTCCCGTCGGTGCCCTGCAGCTCGGTCGTCTGCGACCCGGACAGCAACGCCATCTTGTAGGCCTTCATGGTGTCGGTCACGCCGGGCACCGTGGCATCCTGCCGCAGCACGGTCTCGATGCGCACCAGCGAACTGGCCGTGTAGGTCTTGCTCAGCAGGGCGTCGCCCCAGTCGACGATCGCATCGACCTGCGCGCCGGAGGCGTTGTTGCGCCACTCGGCCTGCCACGTGCTCTCGGTGGCTTGCGGGTAGTACGTCACCCCGCCGAGCGACACTGCTGTCGTGCTGCTGAGGAACGGGAAGGCGCTCAAGGTCTCCGTCGACAGCGGGCGCAGTCCGCTGTTGAAGTCGAACGCCGGCACGGTCGTGAACGGACCCACGCCAGGCCAGTTGCCGGTGATCGCGGCCCCGGCCAGCCCGTAGCCGTCGGCGAACACGAGCGGGAACGACAGGTTGGTGCCGAAGCCGGTGTCGCCGCCGCCACCTCCGCCTCCGCCACCACCACCACCGGAGCGGCTCGTCGTCGCCGACACCTCACCCGAAGGTACGCTCTCCACGTCGGGCAGGCTCGGCACGAAGGACGTCACCACGTAGTAGTACGTCGTGGCATTGGCGACCGACGCGTCGACGAACGGTGCCGTCACGTTGGCGATCTTCGTCGCGCGCGAGGAGTCCTTGTAGTAGGTCGCCAGGCCCGGCTGCAGGCCGCGGTACAGGTTGTATCCGAGCTGGATCGGCGCGGTCGCAGACGGATAGTCCGTGACGTCGAACCATTGCACGGTGACCTGCGTCACGTCCTTCGGCGCGATCGCGGTCAAGCCGAGCGGTGCGGGCGGCGCCGGCGGCAGGGGCCGCACGGCGACTTCACTCGACGGCGTGCCTTCTCCTCCGAGGCCGACAGCCGACACCACGTAGTGATACGTCGTGCCGTTGGTGAGCCCGTTGTGGATGTAGTTCGTGTCGGTGATGCCGGTGATCTGCGTCACGCCGGCCCCGCCCGGGACGACACCTGCGGTGTTCGACCAGTACACGTTGTAGGAGGTTGCATCGAGCACGGCAGACCATGCGAGATGGACGTGCGTGTCATCGCTGGTGCCGGTCAGGTTGGCGGGCGCCCCCGGCGCGGGCGGCAACGGAGTGGCCGACGTTTCGCTCGAGATCACACTCTCGCCGCCGGTGTTCACCGCCGTGACCACGTAGTGGTACGCGGTGCCGTTCGTCAGATTCACGTGCGCGTAGCTCGTGGTCTGAATGTTCTCGATCTTGGTGACCCCGGCAGCGCCCGGCGTCACGCCGGCACTGTTGGACCAATACAGGTTGTACGAATCGGCTCGCGAGACCGGCGACCACGCGAGGGTCACCTGGCCGTCGGACGGTGTGGCGTTGAAGGACACCGGCGCGGCCGGCACGGGAGCCACGGGCATCGCGCCGACCTCCGTCGAGAGCGCGCTTTCGCCGTCGGCGTTGACTGCCGTGACGGCGTAGTAGAGGATCGTGCCGTTGGTCAGGCCGGTGTGCTTGTACGGCGACACCGCACCCTTGACGACATGAGCCGACGCGATCGCGACGGGTGTCTTGTCCGACCAGTACAGGTTGTAGCTCGTCGCGCCGCTGACGGCGGACCACTGAACCGTGGTCTCGGCATCACCCGGTTGCACCGACAGCGTGGTCGGCGATGCGGGCGGAACGAGCGGAGCGGGCGCGGGCTCGTCCGACCCCCCTCCGCATGCGAACATCATGCTCGCGACAGCAGCGAACAAGACGCCTCTGAAGATACCCCTCAACCATTTCGACATGACTGCTCCTTGACTGACTTGGCGAATTCTGTGTGTCAGTGTGGAAGGCCCGCGTTGAGCTAACGCAACGTCCGAGTCACTTCGGTACAAGCAGCGCAGCGAATCCGAAGCCCGTGTTGTAGAGAGCATGAACAACGATCGCGGGCCACACGCTGCCGAAGCGCTCGCGCAAGTGACCGAACACCAGCGACGGGGCAAGCGTCGCCAACGTCCAGGCTGGCGGCTGCGAAAAGGCATGCGCGGCCACGAACGCCAGTGTCGCGAGCACGTTGGCCAGCGAGACAGGCCCCAGCCTGCGCGCTGCGCCCAAGCGCAACAGTTGACCCTGCAAGAGTCCGCGGAACACGACTTCCTCGAGCACGGGTCTCACGAGAACCAGTGACATCCAGGCTTGCCAGCCCACGGGCGCGCGCGCGCGCATCGGCGCGAGGCCCGTCGCCAGTCCCCACCACACGGGTATGGCGACCAGCACTGCGGCGATGACGTGCACGTCCGCCGCGAACGCAGCCGCGCCTCTCGCAGGCCAGACCAAACCGCACTCGCGCCGGAGCGAGCGAGCCGGCGCGGACGAAGCAGGAGACATTCGTGTCAATGCTGTCGCGACTCGCGCGCGGCCTCCTTGAGGCTGCTCAATCGTGATCCTGTTCATCACCAAAAGAATGCGTCATCGAAACGATTCGAATGGGACACGCATGGCAATGCATGCTAGGGTGTTGGCAGCAGTGACAGGTTTGTGCGTCACGGCCGTTGGATTCGCGGCGACCGCGCTGAAGCCGCTGGCCATCGTCAATGTCAGTCAGACACCCGGGCCGACCGAAAAGGCCAAGGTCGTCCGCCTGGCTTACAGGGATGGCAGCGCCTTCAGGAAGGCTTGGCTCTACACCTATGCCGACGGTCCGGTCGGCCGGCAGAACGTCTATGCGCGCTACTCGTTCGACGAGGCCGTCACGTGGTCGACCCCGGTGCTGCTGTCGCGCGATGGCGCCGGGGCCTCGACCGGTGGGCAGAGCCTGACGGCGATGAACGGTGTGAGCTACGTTGCCGACAACGACAAGCCGAGCGTCTTCGCCCCGCCGGTCACCTCGGGGCCGCGGGTCGTGATCACCTGGAACAGCGCCTACTGTCCCGAAGATCCCGCTGCGGGCACGTCGGGCGGCTACGCCAGCTCGCTGCAAGGCGTGGGCGACTTCGACGGCGACGGCACGCCCGAGCGCCCCTACCACTGCGTCTGGGTGGCGACGACGAGTGACCCGGCGCTCGTCACCTGGAACGTGCATCAGTTGACCAATGGCGTGCGCGACGCGATCGGCGAAGTCGTGTCCGGCAGTGCCACCGGCACGGCCTTCGCGCTCGCGTGGCAGGAAGACCCGCAGGGCCTGCGTCCCGGCGAGGCCGAGGGCCGGGGTGACGGCGGCAGTGGCGCCAACGTGTCGGGCGGTACCAACATCTGGTACACCCGCGCGGCATCGCTCGACGGCGCCGCGTTGCGTGCGAACGTGGTCCAACTGAGCGACAACAACACGGCCGGAACGGGCCAGCCGGGCGCGTCGAGGCCTAACCTGCAGATCAGTGGCAACACGGCCGTGCTCGCCTACGAGGAGACCTCGTGCCCCGGCAGCACCGCCGGCAAGTGCGTCGTCTATCACTCCTTCGCCTACTCGACGCCCGACACCAACGCCGCCGGCACGATCGTCAGCGACGTGACCAAGAACTCGCGGCGCGTGCGCTTCGTGCTGCAGGGAGCCTCGGGCGCCGGGACCTCGCCGTTGCGCACGGTGATGCTGTGGCGGGAGTCGCCCAGCCTCGCGCCGGCGGCGCCGGCGGACATCATCGTGCGTCGCGGCCTGGCCGATCCGGCGGCGCGCCCCGGATCGACCGGCTATCTGCCGAGCGACATCCTTGCCGATGCGCCTCAGAACATGACGCAGGTGGCGGCCAGCGGAGGCAACGCCAATGCGCACCGCGCGGTGGTGCGAGGCAGCTTCGTCGGGCTCGCGTACGACCTGACGCCGGACATGGCGGGCGCCGATCCAGCTCAGGTCGCGACCCCGACGACCAACTACAACCTGCACTTCACGCGGTCCACCGCGGACGGCTCGGCCGGCAGTTGGAGCGCGCCGACGAACCTGTCACGGCTCGAGTCGCCGTTGTCGACCGTGGTCGAGCCGCGGTTGGTGCCCACGCCGGCGACGGTGGTGAATCCCCTCACCGGCAGGCCCGACGATGGCGACACGCAGGACCCGAACGTGCTCTACGTCGCCTACGCAACCGAGGCCAGCACCCTCGAAGGAGCTTCAGGAAAGGTCTACGTCTCGCGCACGACCGACCAAGGTGTGAGCTTCGAGCCCTTCATGCCGGTCTCGTCCGGTTCGGGCGAGTCCGAATCCCAGATCCGCCCCTCGCCCGACGGCAACTCGGCCCTGATGTTGTGGATGGCAGAGCAGAGTGCGGGCGTGCCCGACTCGAAGGACGCGATGTTCGCAGTCGTGTCGCCCTTCACGCTGCCGGACCTCCGCGTCACGGCGACTGGCGGGGATTTCCCGGCGGGCAGTCAGTACACGGTGACGGTGGACGTGAGCAACCGCGGGGGTGTCGCGCACAACGTGGTGGTGACGGGCTCGGTGCCGGCCGGCATGGCGCCGATCGGTATCGGCGAACCCGGTGCGTGCATCGTCACGGCCGCGACGTTCCGTTGCCGCTTCGCCGAGTTGGCATCCGGAGCGCAGGCGACGGTCTCGGTGACGCTCGCCGCCGCCGCCGAGGGAAGCTATGTCGTGACCGCGGGCGCGAGCAGCGAAGATCCCGACGCGGACGCCAGCGACAACGTCACCATCGCGAGCTTGCAGGCCAGCACGGTGCCGATCGTCGTCGAGCCCCCGGTTTCTCCGCCGCCAACGGGCGAGGTGAGCGACTCCGGCGGCGGCTGCACCTTCGCGCGCAGCGATGTGCCCTTCGATCCGGTGTTGCTCTCGATGGCGGGGCTCGCGCTGCTGATGATCGGGCTGCCCGGGCGTGCGAGACGCCGCAGCGAAATCATCAGGCGCTGAGGTAGCACACGGCCCGAGAGGTCAACGCAAGCTCGCCGCGTGCCTTGCAGCCAGGTCGCTGACCGGCGACGGCGTTGCGCGTGCTCAATCCGGGCAAGTGGCGCCCCGATAGATTGAAAGCCGCGGTGCATTGGCTGCCGCGGCCCGCCTTCGATGGAGAGAAGTGATGACGGCACTGAAGACATGGATGGGCCTGGCACTGGCGTCGATGGTCTGCGCCGGTGCGGTGCAGGCGCAACCCGCCGAGCGTCCGTACGGCACGGGCCCTGGGATGATGGGCGACTGCGGATACGGACGCGGCAGCTTTGGCCCCGGCATGGTGGGCGGCGGTCGCGGCTATGGCTACGGCCGAGGCCCCGGGATGATGGGCGGGCGGGGCATGGGCTTCGGCGGCGGCCCGGCGTTGGCATCGCTCGACCTGTCCGATGCGCAGCGCAAGCAGGTGCTGGCGGCGACGGATCAGCTGCGCAAGAGCAACTGGGACCTGATGGGCAAGATGCAGGAAGAGCGGGCGAAGCAGCGCGACGCCTTCCTCGACTCGGAGCGCCGCGATCGCGCGGCGATCACGGCGGCCAACAAGCGCATGTTCGAGCTGCGCCAGCAGATGCTCGACAACTCGCTCGACGCCGCCGAGAAGATCGAGAAGGTCCTCACCCCGCAACAGCGCGAGCAGCTGAAGAAGCGCTGGGGGCCCGGCTGGATGATGGGCTTCGACGACGACGAGTGAGGCGGCTTGCCACCGGCACGGTGGGGCGCTACCCTGGCCGTGGACATTCGCGGCGCAATCGCGCCGTCGGAGCATGAGCACCGCCCGCAGCCCGACGCTGATCACCACGCACTACAGCCGCGGCGGGCTGTTGGGGCGCTTGGCCGAGGCGCTGTCGGCGGACGGGGCCCATCCCGAGCGGCCGACGCTCGAGCAATTGGCGCCGTACGATCAATTCCACGGTCGCGGTCTGGAGGCCACCGAGGACGCGGCGGCGCGGATGCCCGCACGGTCCGGCGATCGGCTGCTCGACGTCGGCAGCGGGCTCGGCGGACCGGCGCGCTGGCTGGCACGACACTTCGGCTGCCACGTGACCGGTGTCGACCTGACACCCGAGTTCTGCGAGGTCGCGCGCGAGGTCACCCGCCGCACCGGCATGACTGCGGCGGTGGAGTTTCTCGTCGCCGATGCGCTCTCGCTGCCGTTCGCCGACGGCAGCTTCGATGGCGTCTACTCGATGAACGTGTCGATGAACATCGCCGACGAGCCGCGGCTGTATCGCGAGCTTCGCCGCGTGGTCAGACCGGGCGGCTGGCTGCTGTTGTCCGAAGTCGCGCGCGGCGAAGGTCCCGAGCCCGACTACCCGATGCCCTGGGCGGCGACTGCCGCCGCGAGCTTTCTCGCCACCCCCCAGCAAACCCGTGACGGCCTGGTGGCGGCCGGATTCGAAGTGCTGCACGTCCAGAGCACGAAGGCCCAGGCGTTGGCCTTCGGCGCGCGCTCGCGGGAGGCTGTTGCCCGTGGACAGAAGCCACCGCACCGCGCCGTCATGCTCGTGCACGGCGACAACGCCGCAGCGGCCATGCGCAATTCGGCGCGTGCGCTTGCCGAGGGGCGCGTCGAGCCGATCGAACTGCTGGCGCGCAGGGTCTAGAGACGTCGGAAGCTCGCTGCCGGCCGCCGAGCGGTCACGGGCGGATGTAGGCGTACCCCTGCTGCTGCTTCTTCATCAGCTCGACGACGCCGGCCGGCACGTAGCCGATCGCGGGCAGCATGTCGGCCTGAACCAGCTTCTGCGCCCGCATGGTGTTCTCGCAGGCGACGACCTTGACGCCGCTCTTCAACGCGTCGGAGATCCGCTTGGCGACCGGAGAGTCCGCCTTCAGCATGCCGATTCCCGGCCCGTAGACGACGATCTCCAGGTCGACGGCGTCGTTGCCGCCGAGATCGTCCTGGACGTTCTTCGCGTTGTTCAGTGCGAGGTTCCACTTCTGTGGATCGGCGTCGCTGACCTGGAACACGACCTTGTTGGGGCCGGCCAGGCTCTGCGCCATCGACGTGGCGGGATGAAACGTGTAGGCGCAGGCAACGATCGCCATCGAGAACAGCCCGCGGCGCAGGAAATGGAACATGGATGTGCCCTCGTACTTGGTTGAACGGGTGATGCGCCGAAGTGGCGAATTGCGCCGCGTGCGACGACAAGCCAAGTCTACTTGGGCGGTGGGCTCGCGCGACCACGGCCGAACCCGCGTATCGTTGCGTTCGTTCCTCGCAACCACGGATCCGACGCCATGACGCAACCGCTCGACAACCTGGCCGTCGTGGTGACCGGCGGCTTCGGCGCGCTCGGCCGGGCGGTCGGCGAGGTGCTGGCGCGCTCCGGTGCGCGCGTGGCGCTGATCGATCGCGCCGCCGCGCCGTCGGCGATGCCGCCGGGTGTGCTCGCGCTCGGCGACGTCGACCTCGGTGACGCCGCCGCGGCGCGCGCCGCAATGGATCGGGCGGCCGCGGCGCTCGGCGGTCTCTATGGCCTGGTCAACGTCGCCGGCGGTTTCCGCTGGGAGACGATCGAGGGCGGCAACATCGACACCTGGGATCGGCTGTTCGCGATCAACGTGCGCACCGCGGTGCTCGCGTCGCAGGCGGCGCTGCCGCACCTGCTCGCCGCCGGCCGCGGTCGCATCGTCAACGTCGGTGCCCTCGCGGCCGCGCAGGCGGGCCTCGGCATGGGTGCCTACGCCGCGTCGAAAGCGGGTGTCGCGCGGCTCACCGAGGCGATGGCCGAGGAGTTCAAGGACCGCGGCATCACCGTCAACGCGGTGCTGCCGAGCATCCTCGACACGCCGGCCAATCGCACCGACATGCCCGATGCCGACGCCGGCCGCTGGGTGCAGCCGCAGGCGCTGGCCCGCGTGGTGCTGTTCCTGCTGTCGGCCGATTCGGCGCCGATCACCGGTGCGCTGATCCCGGTGAAGGGCAGGGTCTGAGCGCGCCCGGCGGCCGTCAGGGCCGGCCCGCAGCGATCGCGTGGCGCGGCAGCAGCGCGGCCACCACGCCGAGCAGCGGCAGGTAGGCGATGGTCTGGTAGACGTACTCGATGCTGGTGTGGTCGGCCAGCACGCCGAGCACCGCGGCGCCGAGACCGCCCATGCCGAACGCGAAGCCGAAGAACAGCCCCGACACCATGCCGACCTTGCCGGGAATCAGCTCCTGCGCGTAGACGACGATCGCCGAGAACGCCGACGACAGCACGAGGCCGATCACGATCGTCAGCGCGGTGGTCCAGAACAGGTCGGCGTGCGGCAGCAGCAGCGCGAACGGCGCCACGCCGAGGATCGACACCCAGATCACCGGCTTGCGGCCGATGCGGTCGCCCAGCGGCCCGCCCACCAGCGTGCCGAGCGCCGACGCGAACAGGAACACGAACAGATGCACCTGCGCGCTGCGCACCGACAGGCCGAACTTCTCGATCAGGTAGAAGGTGTAGAAGGTGCTGATGCCCGCGACGTAGAAGTACTTCGAGAAGATCAGCAGCAGCAGCACCGCGATGGCACCGATCACCACGCGTGTCGGATACGGCGTTGCGATCGCTGGGGCGGCACTGCGCCGCGGCGCGGTGCTGGGGTGCTGCGCATGCCAGCGGCTCACCTGCAGCAGCAGCACGATGCCCAGCAGCGCCGGCAGCCCGAACCATGCGACGCTGTGCTGCCCGTACGGCACGATCACCGCCGCGGCCACCAGCGGGCCGACGGCGCTGCCGGTGTTGCCGCCGACCTGGAAGATCGACTGCGCGAAGCCGTGGCGTCCGCCCGAGGCCAGCCGCGCGACGCGCGACGACTCGGGGTGGAACACCGCCGAACCCAGGCCCACCATCGCCGCTGCGAACAGCACCGCGGCATAGCTCGGCGCGTAGGCGAGCAGCAGCAGGCCGCACAGCGTCGAGGTCATGCCCAGCGGCAGCAGGTACGGCCGCGGCCGCCGGTCGGTGACCAGCCCCACCACCGGCTGGAACAGCGACGCGGTGAGCTGGTAGGTCAGCGTGATCATGCCGATCTGCGCGAACGTCAGGCTGAAGCGGCCCTGCAGGAGCGGGTAGATCGCGAGGATCAACGACTGCATCATGTCGTTGATCAGGTGCGACGCGCTGACCGCGCCGAGCACGCGCAACGCCACGGGGCTGCCGGCAGGCGCGAACGAGCTCGCGGTGGTGGTGGCGCTGGCGGGCATCGGATCGGGCAGGAGGCTGAGCGCGACATGATGGCATGCGGTCGTGCGCCGCTGGGCGTCGCGGTGAAGAGACCATTCACGAGGACGAGCGACGACGGCGCCGCAGGTGGAACAATGGCGGCCGTCGAACCCCTCGTGCCGGACGCCGGCCCCCCGCGCCATGCCGCACCTCGTGATCCTCTACACCCCGCAGCTCGACCGCGAGACCGACATGGCTGCGCTGTGCCGCAGGCTGGCCGACACGCTGATCGCGCAGCGCGACGAAGCCGGTCAGCCGGTGTTTCCGACTGGCGGGACGCGCGTGCTCGCGTACCCGGCCGCGCATCACGCGGTGGCCGACGGCGGCGCCGCGGCGCGCGCCGCGGGCAAGGGCGAGGATTGCGCATTCGCCTATTTCAATCTGCGCATGGGCCGCGGCCGCAGCGACGCGGTGAAGCGTCAGGCCGGCGAGGCGCTGGTGGCCGTGGCGCGCGAGCATCTGGCGCCGGTGCTGGAGCGGCGCCCGGTGGGCCTGACGCTGCAGGTCGACGAAGGCCAGGAAGCGTTCGACGGCAAGTTCGGCAACCTGCATCCGCTGTTCGAGCGCCGCGCGGCCGCTCCGGAGGCGCTCGCTCCCCCGCGGGGGGACGGCGCGTAGCGCCAAGGGGGCCACGTTTCATGACCGCGACCCTCGACGACCGCACGGTTCACACGCTCGCGAAGCAGCTCTACGATGCGCGCAAGTCGCGCACGCAGCTGCGCCACTTCTCGCGGCAATACCCGTCGATGACGATCGACGACGGCTACGCGATCCAGCGTGCCTGGGTGAAGCTGGAGCAGGCCGACGGTCACACGGTGGTCGGCCGCAAGATCGGGCTGACCTCGCGCGCGATGCAGCAGGCCAGCCAGATCGACGAGCCCGACTTCGCGCCGCTGATGAGCGACATGGTGTTCGCCGCCGGCGGCGACATCGCGATCGACCGCTTCATCGCGCCGCGCATCGAGGTCGAGCTGGCGTTCATCCTCGGCCAGCCGCTGAAGGGGCCTGGCGTGACGCTGTTCGACGTGCTGCGCGCCACCGAGGTGGTGACGCCGGCGATCGAGATCATCGATGCGCGCATCGAGCAGCTCGACCGCGAGAGCCGGCAGATGCGCAAGGTGTTCGACACCATCTCCGACTTCGCGGCCAACGCCGGCCTCGTGATGGGCGGGCGGCCGGTACGACCCTACGACGTCGACCTGCGCTGGGTCGGCGCGCTGCTGCACAAGAACGGCGTCATCGAGGAGACCGGGCTGGCGGCCGGCGTGCTCAATCACCCCGCCAACGGCGTCGCGTGGCTGGCCAACAGACTGGCGCCGTACGGCGAGTCGCTCGAGCCCGGGCAGATCGTGCTGGCCGGCTCGTTCACGCGTCCGGTGTTCGCCGCGCGGGGCGATACGCTGCACGCCGACTACGGGCCGCTGGGCAGCGTGGCGTTTCGCTTCGTCTAACGCATCGCCGAAGTGGCCATGAAGAACGGCCGCGATGCGGCCGTCTTCGCGTGCAGCTGCCGTGCTTCCGCGAAGGCTATGCGCCGCCCTTGCTGGCCGGCTCCCGCAGGTAGATCTCGACGCGGCGGTTCTGCGCGCGGCCTGTCACGGTGCCGTTGTCGGCCACCGGCTCGTGCGAGCCGTGCCCCTCGGTGCTCACGCGACCGCCGGTCACGCCCTTGGTCGCCATGTAGTCGCGCACCGACTCGGCCCGGCGCACCGACAGCGGGTTGTTGATCGCGTCGCTGCCGGTGGAGTCGGTGTGGCCGACGATGAGCACCTGCATGTTCGGGTCGAGGCCTTTGGCGAACTCGTCGAGCACCGGACGCATGTTGGCTTTGACATCGCTGCGGCCGACGTCGAACGAGAAATCGCTTGGCACGTTGACCTTCAGCTGGTTGTCCTCGGTGCGTGTCACGGCGATGCCGGTGCCTTGGGTGGCACTCTCCATCGCCTTGCGCTTTTCCTCCATGTGCTTGGACCACAGGTTGCCCGCCACCGCGCCGCCGACGGCGCCGATCGCTGCGCCCTTGCCGGCGTTGCCGCTGTTGGAGCCGATCACCGCGCCGAGGATGGCGCCGATGCCGGCACCGGTGGCGGTGCCCTGCTCGCGCTCGGTCATGCTCTGGCACGCCGCGAGCGCGAACACCGCGCCGAGCGCGACCATGTTGCGAGCGCGCACGCCTCTGGGTCGATTCGTCATGGTGGGAGTCCCCCGTTGAGTTGGTCGTTGCACCGCCGCCGTCACACGCGGTGCAGTTGTCCCTGGTCGACGCGAACGCGGTCGCCGACCTTGAGGCCGTCGAGCTGTGCCGACTCGAACGTGCGGCTCTCGCCGTTGTCGAGCTGCACGTGCACGCGGTAGCCCACCACCTTGGCGCTGTAGGCCTTCTCGGCTTGATGGCCGGCCACCGCGCCGCCGATGGCGCCGAGCACGGTCATCGCCGTCTTGCCGTTGCCCTTGCCGAACTGGTGGCCCACGACGCCGCCGAGCGCGCCGCCGGCCACCGCGCCGACGCCGGTGGCCATCGTCTCGGTGATCGGTTCGATCTGCGTGACCGCGCCGACGGTGTTCGACGGCGGCGCTGCGGCCACCTTGACCATCTCGGGAGC
>DATIFD010000655.1:0-5949 GCA_035455385.1 Burkholderiaceae bacterium | reverse complement strand
GATCGACTCGCCGGCCTACCCCAAGGGGTTGCGCGAGCGCGCCCGCGTCAACGAGCGCATGGACTGGGTCAACACCCAGCTGTGCATCGACCTCGCGTACGGGCTGGCGTACCCGCAGATCTTCGACAGCCACAAGCGCCCCCACGGCGACGCGCAGCACGCCACGCTGCAGCGCGGTCGCGAGCGTGCGCGCCAGTGGCTGCGCGTGATGGATGAGCACATGCTCGGCCCGGGCAACAACTTTCTGTGCGGCGACACGATCACGATCGCGGACTACCATGCATCCTCGTTCGTCAAGCTCGCCGAGGTCATCGGCAGTGATCTCGGCGCCTACCCCAACGTCAAGCACTGGCTCGGCCGCATGAAGGCGCTGACGCACTGGCCTCAGGTGTACTCGGTGATCGACGGCTTCGCGGCATCGTTCAAGGGCCTGCCGATGGCCACCGTGTGAAGCCCGCGCCGGCACGAAAGGAGCGCACGATGATCCGCAAGCTGCACCACAACGCATACCGCTGCCGCGACTCCGAGCAGACGCGTGCGTTCTACGAGGACTTTCTCGGTCTGCCGCTGGTGCAGGCGTTCGAGATCGGCCAGACCAAGACCGGCCGCGCGACGCACACGCTGCACACGTTCTACCGCCTCGACGACGGCTCGCACATGGCGTTCTTCGAGACCGGCGACATGCCGTTCGATTTCAAGCCGCAGCACGACTTCGATCTGCACATCGCGCTGGAGGTCGACCCCGAGACGCTGCCGGTGATGCTGGCCAAGGGCAAGGCGCTGGGCATCGAGTGCCGCGGCCCGTCCGACCACGGCATGATCGACTCGATCTACTTCCGCGACCCCAACGGCTACGTGATCGAGCTGTGCGCCAAGCGCCCCGGCCACGACGCGATGATGGACCCGGCCACTAACGACGCGCGCGGCCGCCTCGAACGCTGGACCAGCGCCAAGGCGACCTGACAGCGGGTCGGCGTCAGCGCGGCAGCGCCGCCGCGGCGGCGGCCAGCGCGGTGATGCGCGCATAGTCGCCAGCGTCGAGCAGCGCCTTCGGCGCCAGCCACGAGCCACCGACGCACGCGACGTTGGGCAAGGAGAGGAACTGCGCTGCCGTGGTCGCGTCGATGCCGCCGGTGGGACAGAACAGCACGTCGGGGAACGGGCCGTGCAGCGCTTTCAGCATCGCCACCCCGCCGGCGGGCTGCGCCGGAAACAGCTTCAGCGCGTCGAAACCGGCGTCGCCAGCGGCCATCACCTCGGTGGGCGTCATCACGCCGGGCAGCAACGGGAATTGGGAGTGCGCGCGGGCCGCGGCGGCGATGCCCGGCGTCAGCCCCGGGCTGACGCCGAACACGGCCCCGGCGGCACGTGCGCGGTCGATGTCGTCGCCGCGGGTGATCGTGCCGACGCCGACGATCGCGCCGTCGACCTCCTGGGCGATCGCGCGCACCGCATCGAGCGCGACCGGCGTGCGCAGCGTCAGCTCGAGCACGTGCACGCCGCCGGCGACCAGCGCGCGCGCCAGCGGCACGGCGTGCGCGAGGCGCTCGATCACGATCACCGGGATCACGGGGCCGCGGCGCATCAGGCCGCGAACGTCGGAGGATGTGCTCATGTGAACCTCTGGACGGATTGTGCGGCGCTCCGCGTCGACGCGCTCACACCGGCGCGGCGGTCGTCGACACGAAGTGGTCGTGCAGCGGGCGCGGTGGCGATGCGGTGCCCGCGGTCGACGGCTCGAAGGTGGCAGCGCCCTGCTCGGCGCCGAGCGCCTGCGAACGAAACGACGCGAACAGCTCGCGTCCGCAACCGTGACGGTACGGGTCGAGCTCCGGCTGCTCGAGCGTGCGCGCGTGCCACACCGAGGCATCGACTTCGGCCTCGAGCACGCCGCGCTCGGCGTCGAGGCAGACGACGTCGCCACTGCGCAGTCGCGCCAGCGGTCCACCGGCGACGCACTCGGGCGTGACGTGGATCGCCGCCGGCACCTTGCCCGACGCGCCCGACATGCGGCCGTCGGTGACCAGCGCCACCTGGAAGCCCTGGTCCTGCAGCACGCCGAGCAGCGGCGTCAGCTTGTGCAGCTCGGGCATGCCGTTGGCGCGCGGCCCCTGGCCGCGCACGACCACGACGACGTCGCGCTGCAGCTCGCCGCGATCGAAGGCGGCCATCACCGCCTCCTGGCTGTCGAACACGATGGCCGGCGCGCGCACGACGCGATGCGCCGGCTTGACCGCCGAGGTCTTGATCACCGCGCGGCCCAGGTTGCCGGCCAGCAGCTTCAGGCCGCCGTCGCGGCTGAATGGTGCGCTGACCGGCGCGACGATGGTCTTGTCGCCGCTGGCAGCGGGACCATCTCGCCACACCAGACACCCGCCGTCGTCGAGCGCGGGGTGCTGTCGATAGTGATGCAGCCCCGGCCCGACCACGGTCAGCACGTCGCCGTGCAACAACCCGGCGTCGAGCAATTCGCCGATCACGAAACCCATGCCGCCGGCGGCGTGGAACTGGTTCACGTCCGCCCGGCCGTTGGGGTACACGCGCGCGATCAGCGGCACCGCGTCGGACAGCGCCCGAAAGTCGTCCCAGTCGATGACCAGCCCCGCCGCGCGCGCGATCGCCACGAGGTGGATCGTGTGGTTGGTCGAGCCGCCGGTGGCCAGCAGGCCGACGATCGCGTTGACGATCGCGCGCTCGTCGACCACGCGGCCGATCGGCGCATAGGCATCGCCGCCAGCGCCGATCGCCAGCGCACGCCGCGCCGCGGCGGCAGTCAGCGCGTCGCGCAGCGGCGTGTTCGGCGGCACGAAGGCGGCGCCCGGGAGGTGCAGGCCCATCACCTCCATCAACATCTGGTTGCTGTTGGCGGTGCCGTAGAACGTGCAGGTGCCCGGCGCGTGGTACGAGCGCGCCTCGGAATCGAGCAGCGCGTCGCGTCCGACCTCGCCCACGGCGAAGCGCTGACGCACGCGCGCTTTCTCGTCGTTCGACAGCCCCGAAGGCATCGGGCCGGCGGGCACGAAGAGGGTCGGCAAGTGGCCGAAGTGCAGCGCGCCGATCAGCAGGCCGGGCACGATCTTGTCGCAGACGCCGAGGCACAGTACACCGTCGAAGGTGGCGTGCGACAGTGCCACCGCGGTGGCCAGCGCGATCACGTCGCGGCTGAACAGCGACAGCTCCATCCCCGGCTCGCCCTGCGTCACGCCGTCGCACATCGCGGGCACGCCGCCGGCCACCTGCGCGGTGGCGCCGGCCTCTCGCGCCGCCTGTTTCAGGATCGCGGGGAAGCGCTCGTACGGCTGGTGCGCCGACAGCATGTCGTTGTACGACGTCACGATCGCCAGGTTCGGACGGCGCAGTTCGCGCAGCACGATCTTGTCGCCGGCCGGCGCCGCGGCAAATGAGTGCGCCAGGTTCGTGCAGCCCAGGCGGGCGCGCTGCGGAGCGCGTTCGCGCGCCGCGTCCAGGCGCGCCAGGTAGCTCGCCCGGCTGGTTGCGCTTCGCACGCGGATGCGCTCGGTCACCGCGGTCACGGTGTCATGCAGGGTGGTCATCGATGCCTCATCGGTTGGGTTGCGATCGACGGCCGCACGCCGTCACTGCTCTTCGGGCCACGTGAAGCCGTCGCGGGCGACCAGCGCGCTGGCCGCGGCCGGACCCCAGGTGCCGGCCGCGTACGGGCGCGGCCCGCCGCCGGCTTCATCGTCGCGTGCCCACGCATCGAGCACCGGTTCCACCCAGCGCCAGGCCAGCTCCTGCTCGTCGCTGCGCACGAACAGGTTGAGCCGCCCCGCGATCGCATCGAGCAGCAGCCGCTCGTAGGCACCGATGCGGTTCTGCGCGAAGGTCTTGTCGAAGTCGAGGTCGAGGAAGACCGGCGACAGCGGGTCGCGCTCCGACGCGCCCTTGGCGGCCAGCAGGTGCAGCTCGAGGCCGTCGTCGGGCTGGAGCTTGATGACCAGCTTGTTCGGTGGGTGGACGCCGGGAAAGATGCTGTGCGGCGCGGGCCGGAAGTTGACGACGATATGCGCCTCGCGGCTGGCCAGACGCTTGCCGGTGCGCAGGTAGAACGGCACGCCGGCCCAGCGCCAGTTCTGCACTTCGGTGCGCAGCGCGACGAAGGTCTCGCAGCGGCTGTCCGCGGGGACGCAAGGTTCGTCGAGGTAGCCCGGCATTGCCTGGCCCCGCAACCCGCCGTTGCGGTATTGGCCGCGCACCACGTCGCGCGCCGCGGTCTCGGCTGTGAACGGCTTCAGAGCGTGCAGCACCTTGAGCTTCTCGTCGCGGATCGCGTCGGCGCGGTGGTGAGCGGGCGGCTCCATCGCCACCATCGTCAGCAGCTGCAGCGCGTGGTTCTGGATCATGTCGCGCAGCGCGCCCGAGCGGTCGTAGTAGTCGCCACGCGCGCCAACGCCGAGGTCTTCGGCCAGCGTGATCTGGATGTTGGCGATGCTCTCGCGGCGCCACAACGGCTCGAACAGGGCGTTCGCGAAGCGCAGTGCCATCAAGTTCTGCACCGCGGGCTTGCCGAGGTAGTGATCGATGCGCAGCGCCTGTGTCTCGTCGAACACGCTGCGCACGATTCGATTGATCTGCTGCGCGCTGGTCAGGTCGTGGCCAAGCGGCTTCTCGAGCACGACGCGCACGCGCGGCCCGTTCAGACCATGGGCGCCCAGCTGCTCGCAGATGACCGGGAACAGCTGCGGGCTGGTCGCCAGGTACAGCACCACGGCGTCCGCCGGTCGCGTTCCTCCTGGGGTGCTGAGCCAGTCGCGCAGCCGCGCGTAGTCGAGCGGCCGGGCGAGGTCGGCGCTGCGGTAGTGAACAAGGCGGGCGAAGCGCTCGAATTCGTCACCGCTCGGCCGCTTGGCGTCGATCACCTCGCGAAAGCGCTCGCCCAGCCATTGCCGATAGCTGTCGTCGGTGTGCGGGTCGCGTGCCACGGCCAGGATGCGCCCGTCCGCGGGCAGCTTGCCATGGCGAAACGCCTGGAACAGCGCCGGCATCAGCTTGCGCCACGTGAGGTCGCCGGTGGCGCCGAAGAAGACGAGGTCGAACGACATGTCGAGTCCCGAGTCAGGCGGCGCACAGCCGCGACAGCAGGCCGGCGGTCGACGCGTCGAGCCCACGGGTGTCGCCGCTGGCCAGGCGCGGCAGCAGGTCGTTGGCCATCGCCTTGCCGAGCTCGACACCCCATTGGTCGAACGAGTTGATCCCCCACAGCGCGCCGGCGACGAACACGCGGTGCTCGTAGAGCGCGATCAGCGCCCCGAGGCTGCGCGGCGTCAGGCGTTCGAGCAGCAGCGTCGTGCTCGGCCGGTTGCCCGGAAAACTGCGGTGCCGCGCGAGCACCGCCGGGTCAACGTCGGGCGCCGCGGTCGGCGCGCGTTCGCGGCGCGCCTCGTCGACCGTCTTGCCCACCATCAGTGCCCGCGCTTGCGCCAGTCCGTTGGCGATCAGCTTGGCGTGCGAATCCGCGTGCCCATGCGTGCTCTGCTGCACCAGGACGAATTCCACCGGTACCACGTCGCTGCCCTGGTGCAGGAGCTGGAAGAAGGCGTGCTGGCCGTTGGTTCCGGGCTCGCCCCAGATCACTCCGCTGGTGGCGTGAGGTAGCGGCTCGCCGGCGACGTCGACGCGCTTGCCGTTGCTTTCCATCTCCAGCTGCTGCAGGTACGCCGGCAGGTGCCGCAGCCGCTGCGCATAGGGCATCACCGCCCGGCTGCGGCAGCCCCAGAAGTTCACGTACCACACGCCGAGCAAGCCCAGCAGCAGCGGCAGGTTGCGCGCGGCCGGCGTCTCGACGAAGTGGCGGTCCATCGCGGCGGCGCCGCGTAGCAGGTCGTCGAAAGCGGCGGCGCCATGCGCGACGGCGATCGGCAGCCCGCAGGCCGACCACACCGAGTAGCGGCCGCCGACCCAGTCGCGGAACGGCAAGACGTTCGCCTC
>DATIFD010000654.1:0-8248 GCA_035455385.1 Burkholderiaceae bacterium | reverse complement strand
AGGCCCTTGGCGAACAGCCGCGCCACGTAGCTCCTGTCGGGGTCGCCGCCGCGGCGCGATTCGATCACCGCGGCCAAGCGCGCCAGCGTGTCGGTGGATGAAGCGGGGCCGCTCATCGATGCCCCGGGTAGATCGCGGCCGGGTCCTTCAGCACCGGCTCGACGCTGCGCCAGGCCCCGGCCTCGTAGCGCTGGAAGAAGCAGGAATGGCGCCCGGTGTGGCAGGCGATGCCCGGCTCGTGGCCCAGCTGCGTCACCTTCAGCAGCACGACGTCGCTGTCACAGTCGGTGCGGACCTCATGCACCTTCTGCACGTGGCCCGATTCCTCGCCCTTAAGCCACAGGCGCTGCCGCGAGCGGCTCCAGTACACCGCCTGGCCCGACTCGACGGTGCGCCGCAGGGCCTCTCGGTTCATGTGCGCGAACATCAGCACGTCGTTGCTGCCGACCTCCTGCGCGATCACCGGCACCAGGCCGTCGGCACCCCACTTGATCTGGTCGAGCCAGTCCATGTCAGTGGCGCCCGGCCGCCCGAAGCCACTGACCCGCGCCCCCGGAGGGCAGCGAGCGAAGCGAAGGCGGGGACGCATTCATACGGTCAGTGTAGTCACTCGGCATGGGTGGCGCCGACGTAACCCCGCTCGCCGGCGAACCAGCGCAACACCGGCACCGTGCCCGGCAGCACCGGACGGCTGCGCACCGGCAGACTCTCCCAGGTCATCTGCTGGCCTTCGCGCATCTGGAACTCGCCCGACCAATGTCGCACCTTGCAGAAGTGCAGACGCACCAGCGCGTGCGGATAGTCGACCAGCTCGACGTGCCACGGCTCGATGTCCCCGATCGTGATGCCCAGCTCCTCGTGCAGCTCACGGCGCAGTGCCTGCTCGAGCGACTCGCCCGGCTCGAACTTGCCGCCCGGGAACTCCCAGTAGCCCGCATAGACCTTGCCCGCCGGACGCGACGTGAGCAGGAAGCGCCCCTGCGCATCGATCAGCACGCCGACCGCGACGTCGACCGGGGTTCGCGACGACTGCGTCGGCGCTTCCGCGGCCGCCGCATGGGGCCTGCAGCCCGCGCCGGCGCTACACATGCGCCGGCCCCTTCGCCGGCGCTCGCCGGTCCGCAGGGACTGGCCTCGCGTCCGGCTCAGGCATGGTCCAGCCCGTCGGGCGCCGGCGTGTCGGGCGACGGCGGCAGCGCCTGGTCGTGCGCGTGGTCGCGGCCTGCCCAGTCGCGCGCGAACTGATAGGCCACGCGGCCCGACCGCGAGCCGCGCTCGAGCGCCCATACCAGCGACGGCTTCAGCGCCTGCTGCACGGCGGCCTCGGCGACGCCGAAAGTGCGCAGCCATTGGGCGACGATCGCCAGGTACTCCTGCTGGCTGAACGGATAGAAGCTGATCCACAGCCCGAACCGCTCGGACAGCGAGATCTTCTCCTCGACCACCTCGCCCGGGTGCACCTCGCCGTCGTCGGTGTGCGTGTAGGTCAGGTTCTCGCGCATGTACTCGGGCAGCAGGTGGCGGCGGTTGCTGGTGGCATAGATCAGCAGGTTGTCGCTGGTGGCCGCCACCGAGCCGTCGAGCACCGACTTCAGCGCCTTGTAGCCGGGTTCGCCCTCGTCGAAGCTGAGGTCGTCGCAGAACACGATGAAGCGCTCGGGCCGGTTGGCCACCAGTTCCACCAGATCGGGCAGTTCGATCAGGTCGGTCTTGTCGACCTCGATCAGCCGCAGGCCGCGGCCGGCAAACTCGTGCAGACAGGCCTTGATCAGCGAGCTCTTGCCGGTGCCGCGCGCCCCGGTGAGCAGCACGTTGTTGGCCGGCTTGCAGCTGACGAACTGCTCGGTGTTGCGGCGCAGCCGCTCCATCTGCGCATCGATCTCCTTCAGATCGCTGAGGCGGATGGCCGACACGTGCTTCACCGGTTCGAGCTGCCCGCCAGCACCGCGCCGCCGGTAGCGGAACGCGATCGACGCCTCCCAGTCGGGCGCCCGCGGCGCGTGCGGCAACGCCGACTCCAGGCGCGTCAGCAGCCGCTCGGCATGATCGATCAGGTGTTGGATGCGCTCGTCCATCACGCCGAAGTGTAGGGGCGAGGTCGCTCGGACCTCCTGCAGGCGGCCGTTGGCGGTTCGACCGGTCAGGCCGTCAGGCGCTGCAGCGCGGCGTCCAGGTGCTCGGTGGGGCTGCGCTTGAAGCCCGAGCGCGCGTATCGCTGCAGCCGTCCGACCACGAACGCGGTGATCACCGAGGCCAGTGCGCCGGCATCGACGGTGGGCGTCATCGAACCCGCGCTCTCGGCGGCCAGGCGCAGGCTCTGGCGCAACTGCGACTCGACGCGGTCGAAGAACTGGTTCATGCGCACCGTCAGGCGCTCGTTCTCGAACACCAGTGCGTCGCCGACCATCACGCGCACCATGCCCGGGTTCTTCTCGCCGAACTGCAGGATCAGCGTCACGATGCGCTGCGCCTGCGCGGCGCCCGACGTCTCGCGCTCGGTGATCTGGTTGACCAGCGTGAACACGCTGCTCTCGATGAACTCGATCAGCCCCTCGAACATCTGCGCCTTGCTGGCGAAGTGCCGGTACAGCGCCGCCTCGCTGACGTCGAGCTTGGCCGCCAGCGCGGCGGTCGTGATGCGCTCGGCGCCGGGCTGCTCGAGCATCGATGCCAGCGTCTGCAGGATCTGGACGCGACGCTCGCCCGGCTTGGGCCGCTTGCGCGTGTGCGTGGCGGGGCGTGCGGTGTCGCCGCTTTCCGAGTGGTCCGTCTCTGCGCCGGCCGGGGTTTCCGTGGCGTCGGAGTCGGGGACGTTGCTCATTGGGAAAACGGCGTTCTTCGTAGGGGCCGGGGCATTCTGGCATAGGCCGGTGCGACGGCCGCGTGCAGGTAAATACTTACTGAAGCCGTACGTCTCCGGCGCGGCAAACTACCTTGACGGCCAGCGGCGCCGCAGCAGGCGCAGCGTGCGCAGCCGGCAGTCGACGTAACGCGGCCGGCCGGCGGTGGGCGGCGCGCTGCGACCCGGCTGGCGCAGGTAGCGCAGCAGCCACACGGTGCGAAGGCCCACCCCGCGGGCCGCCTTCTGGTGCCCGAGCGTGTCCTCCACCAGCACGCAGCGCCGCGGGGGCACGCGCAGCCGCGCACACAGCGCGCGCAGCATGCGCGCATCGGGCTTGGGCCGCAGCTGACCGAACATCGCCATGCCCTCGATCGGGATCAGGCCGTCGAACAGGTGCTCGATGCGCAGGGCGGCCAGCACGCGCTGCGCGTAGGCGCGCGGCGCATTGGTCAGGATCAGCTTGCGCCCCGGCAGCCTGGCGATCGCCGCAAAGTCGTGCCGGTGGCCGCTGACGCGCGCTTCCAGCCCCGGCAGGCGGTGGGTGTCGTGCAGGAAGTGCGCCGGCTTGACCCCGTGGTGGCGAATCAGCCCCAGCAGCGTGGCGCCGTAGCGGCGCCAGTAGCGTTGGCGCAGCGCGTCGGCCTCGGCTCGCGTGAGATCGAGCTGGCGCTGCACGTACGCCGTCATCGCCGCGTTGATCTCTGGCATCGACGCGCGCGCGGCATCGTGCAGCGTGTCGTCAAGGTCGAACAGCCAAATACGCTTCAGCGGCCGCCGGCTCGAGCAAGACGCGCAGCGCGCGCAGATCTGCGCCGCTCCAGCGGCGCATCCCCGAGCGAGCACCGTGGATCCGGCTCTGCCGGTCTGCTGGTGCCGCCCCCTTGAGGGGGAAGCGGCCGCCAGGCCGCTTCGGGGATGGGCCATCAATGCGACCGGATCATCGTTCCGTAGGGCTGGTCGGAGAGGATCTCCAGCAGCATCGCGTGCGGCACCCGGCCGTCGATGATGTGGACCGCGTTGACGCCACCCTTGGCGGCGTCGAGCGCGCTGGCGATCTTGGGCAGCATGCCGCCGGACAGCGTGCCGTCGGCGAACAGCTCGTCGATCTGGCGCGCCGACAGGTCGGTCAGCAGCTTGCCGTTCTTGTCGAGCACGCCCGGCGTGTTGGTCAGCAGCACCAGCTTCTCTGCCTTCAGCACTTCGGCCAGCTTGCCGGCCACGACGTCAGCGTTGATGTTGTAGCTCTCGTTGTGCTCGCCGAAGCCGATCGGGCTGATGACCGGGATGAACTGGTCGTCCTGCAGCGCACGCACCACGCTGGGATCGATCGCGACGATGTCGCCGACCTGCCCCACGTCGTGCTCCTTGCTCGGATCGTCGCGGTCGACCAACTTGAGCTTGCGCGCCCGCACGAGCCCGCCGTCGCGGCCGGTCAGGCCCACCGCCTTGCCGCCCGCGTGATTGATGAGTCCCACGATGTCCTGCTGCACCTCGCCGGCGAGCACCCACTCGACGACTTCCATCGTTTCCTCGTCGGTGACGCGCATGCCCTGGATGAACGTGCCTTTCTTGCCGAGGCGGCCGAGTGCCTCCTCGATCTGCGGGCCACCACCGTGCACCACCACCGGATTCATGCCCACCAGCTTCAGCAGCACCACGTCCTCGGCGAAGTCCTGCTGCAGCGACGGGTCGGTCATCGCGTTGCCGCCGTACTTGATGACGATCGTCTTGCCGTGGAACTTGCGGATGTACGGCAGCGCCTGGGCCAGGATCTCTGCCTTCTCGCGCGGCGTGATGTGGCCGATGTCGGGGGCGGCCGTCGTCGGATTGGACATGCTGCTGTGCGCGCAAGGGTGGCCTGGAGGGAGCCGATTGTAGGCAGCGCCTGGGACGCGCGACGCCTTGCCGCAGATCAACCACGGCCTGGGTTCGCGCGCCACACTACGACCATAGCCAACCAATGAAATCGGACTGGCGCACAGCCATCCACCTGTGCCCTAATTGGTTCTCATGTCGATGCCCAGGCAAATCATCCGCCGCCTCGCGGTCTGGCTGATGCTGACATTGCTGTCCGGGCAGTGGGCAATCGCCTCGTACGCATGCCCGCGCGTCGGCCCGCCTGCGGCGTCGACCGCGGCGACACCCCTGATGCCGTGCCACGAGGGCGCGCCGCAAAGCGTGCCGGATCCCGCGCAGCCGTTGCTGTGCAAGGCCCACTGCGACCAGGGCTCGCAGAACGTCAACGACACACCGCCGCAGCAGCCGTCGCCCGAGTTCGTGCTGTGGGCCGTGCTCGACTGGGATGCGCCGACGCTGCACGCCACGCACGGCAACAGCCCGGTCGACGTTGAGACGTCGAGTGCGTCGCCACCGGGGTCGCCGCCGTTGTACCTGCGCCTGCAGGTGCTGCGCGACTAGCGCGCATGCTCCCGGCGCGTTGATCCGCGCCGCAAGCCGCGACGCTGGCAGCCCAGCGTCAGGCACCTGAGCTCTGCGGAGCTGCCGGCTCCGGGCGCGAGCGCACCACCGACTCATACGCATCGACCATGCCGATCTGCCACACCTTCCGCAACACCGTCGCGATGACCTGCCTGGCCCTGGGCACGCTGGCCGCGCCGGCCGCGACCGCGGCCGAGCTCGGTGCCGATCTCGACGGCCTGCTCGCCTATGCGCGGGCGCAGAACCCCGAGCTGGCCGCGATGCGCGCCGAGGCCGAAGCAGCCACCCAGCGCGTGCAGCCGGCCGGCGCACTGCCCGACCCGGTGCTGAGGGTCGAGCTCGAGAACATCAACAACTACGGCAGCGATGCACCGCCGAGCCTGCTGCCGTCGAAGGTCGGCGACACCAAGTACACCCTCATGCAGCAGATCCCGCTGTGGGGCAAGCGCGACCTGCGGCGCGACGTCGCCAGCGCCGATGCGCAGCGCGCGGGGGCGCTCACCAGTGCCACCTGGAACGAGCTCGCGGCCAGGCTCAAGGCCGGCTACGCGCAGTACTACCTGGCGGCCGGCAGCGAGCGGATCACGCTGGAGCTCATCGACCTGCTGTCGCGCCTGGAGCAGCTCGCGCAGGCGCGCTACGCAGGTGGTCTCGTGGCGCAGCAGGACGCGATCCGGGCGCAGCTCGAGAAGACCGCCGTGCAGGGCGAGCTGATCGCGCTGGACGCCGAGAAGCGCCAGGCCCAGGTGCGCGTGAACGCGCTGCTGTCGCGCGAGGTCACCGCGCCGCTGGCCGAACCACAGGCGCTGCGCACCCTGCCTGCGGTCTCGGTGCTCGACGCCGCGGCGCTCGCGCAGCGCGCGCGCTCGACCAACCCCGCGCTGGCGGCCGAGGAGGCACGGCTGCGCAGCGCGCAGAGCAGCCGCGACCTGGTGCTGAAGAACCGCTACCCGGACATCAACGTCGGCGTCGTGCCGACGCAGATGGGCTCGCGCATCACCACCTGGGGGCTGATGGTGGAGGTGAACATCCCGCTGCAGCGCGAATCGCGCCGCTCACAGGAGAGCGAGTCCGAAGCAATGATCAGCGCGCAACGATCACGTGCCCAGGCTGCCGCCAACCAGTTGCTCGGTGAACTCGGGCAGAACCTCGCCGCACTCGATTCGGCGCGGCGCTGGCAGACGCTGGCCGAGTCGCAGCTGATGCCGCAGTCGGAGCTGAGCTTCCGCTCCGCGCTGGCCGCCTATGAAACCGGCAAGGTCGATTTCGCGACCTTGCTCGACGCGCAGCGCCAGATCCGCAAGGCGCGCCAGGACCATCTCAAGGCTCAGGTCGAGGCGCAGATGCGGCTGGCCGAGATCGAGCGCATCGTCGGAGAAGACCTGTGAAGATATCGACCCTCGTGATCGCGGTGCTGGCGCTGGCTGGTGCCGGCGTCGGCGGCTATCTGATCGGGTCGCGCTCGCCCGCACCCACCCCCGCTGCAACGACCAGCGCCGCACCCGACGTCGCGCCAGCCAAGACCGTGGCAGCGCGCAAGATCCTCTATTACCGCAACCCGATGGGCCTGCCGGACACCTCGTCGACGCCGAAGAAGGACCAGATGGGCATGGAGTACATCCCCGTCTACGAAGGCGAGGATGCGGCCGCCGGCGAACCCGGCAGTACCAACCAGATCCGCATCAGCACGGACAAGGTGCAGAAGCTCGGCGTGCGCACCGAGGCGGCCGCGATGCGGTCGCTGGGCCGCACCGTGCGCGCCTCGGGCCGGGTCGAACCCGACGAGCGCCGCATCGCGATGATCGCGCCGAAGTTCGAAGGCTACGTCGAGCGCCTCCACGTCAATGCCACCGGCCAGTTCGTTGCCCAGGGCGACCCGCTGTTCGAGGTCTACAGCCCCGAGCTGGTGTCGGCGCAGCGCGAGTACGCGATCGCGGCCCAGGGCGTGCAGGCGATGAAGGACACCGGCGGCGAGGCGTTGGCCGGCATGAAGCAACTGGCCGAAGCCAGCCTCGCCCGCCTGCGCCACTGGGACCTCTCCGCCGACGAGATCGCCGCGCTGGTGCGGAGCGGCGAGGTGCGCCGGACCGTGACGCTGCGCTCGCCGGTGAGCGGGATCGTCACCGAGAAGAAGGCCTTGCAGGGCATGCGCTTCATGCCGGGCGAAGCGCTCTACCAGGTGACCGACCTGTCGTCGGTGTGGGTGGTGGCCGACGTGTTCGAGCGCGACCTCGGGCTGGTCAAGCCCGGTGCCCAGGCGAGCGTGCAGCTGGCTGCCTACCCGGCGCAGACGTTCCAGGGCCGCATCACCTACGTCTACCCGACGCTGAAGGCCGAGACACGGACGGTGCCGGTGCGCGTCGAACTGGCCAACCCGCGCCAATTGCTGAAGCCCGCCATGTTCGCGGAGGTCGAGATCCAAGCCGGTGGCAAAGCGCAGGTGTTGACGGTGCCCGACAGCGCGGTGATCGACAGCGGCACGCGCCGCATCGTGCTGGTGCAGCGCGGCGAAGGTCGCTTCGAGCCGCGCGAGGTCAAGCTGGGTGCGCGCGGCGAGAACCACGTCGAAGTGCTCGACGGCGTGCGCGCAGGCGAAGACGTGGTGGTGGCGGCCAACTTCCTGATCGACGCCGAGAGCAACCTGAAGGCGGCAATCGGTGCGCTCGGCACCCCGGGTGCCGCGGCGCCGGCATCCGCGGCGGTCGCGCCGGTGCGCACCGTGGGTCACCAGGGCAAGGGCAGCGTCGAAAGCATCGACGCCAAGGCCGGCGTCGTCACCCTCCACCACGAGCCGATCGCATCGCTGGGCTGGCCTGCGATGACGATGGAGTTCAAGCTCGCCAACCCGTCGCTGCTGACCGGCCTGAAGCCGGGGTCGCGGCTGGTGTTCGAGTTCGTCGAGCGTGGCGGTGGTGAATGGGTGATCACGTCGCTGACGCCGCAAGCCGGCAAGGCGCCGGGCAGTCA
>DATIFD010000653.1:0-12399 GCA_035455385.1 Burkholderiaceae bacterium | reverse complement strand
GAACAGGATCAGCGGCATCTGCGGCGGCCCGCTCTGGCGCAGCTTCACGCCGTGCGCTCGCGCTTGTTCGGCGAGGCCTTGGCGCAGGCGCTGGCCCATGCGCTCCAGGTGCGCGATCAGCGGTAGTTCGCGCTCGGCGATGTCGAGCGTGGCCAGCGCGGCGGCTCACGGCCGCCAGCTCGTTGGCCTTGTAGCGGATGCGCTCGTCGTGCGTGATCACGACCCAGCCTTTCTGTCCGACAACGCTCAACCACTCGGCGTCGGGCGTGTCGTGCGCAAAGTGGTCGGCGTGCCGCTCCACGAGCAGACCGGCCTCGCGCAACCGGGCTGGAAACTGTTTGCCGAGATCGCGGTCGGTGAAGAAGACGTGGCCCACGTGCGAGACGGCGGCAACGTCTGGCGCCTCGTGTCGCCTCAGGCAGCGCGTTCGTACAGCGCGGCCTGTTCGATGTCGGCGGGGGTGAGGTCGTAGTCGGCCGCCAGGTCTTCCACCGACTCACCGGCGTCGAGGCGCTCGGCGATGGCATGTGTGGAGACACCGCGAGACACCAGCACCGGGCGGCCGAAGGCGATGTTGGCATCGATGGCGATAGGGCGCCGGTCGTCGCGTGCTTCGGTGGGGTACGGATACAGCCGCACCGGGAACTGCCAGCGGTCCCACTCCACGCGCGCGAGGTGCTCTTCGAACACTTTGCGCATCGCGATCTGGCCGGATCTCGACAGATCGATGAGATCGCCATAGTGCTCCAGCAGCACGGTGCCGCCGCGGGTACGCAGGTCCTCACGCAACAGCAGCCGATCCACGCTCAACGCGCGCTCGGCGTAGGCAATCGAGGCTCGCAAGTCTTTGATCGAAACGCCGTGCTCGGTGCGCAGCGCGCGCAGGACGTGCGCCTCGATCAGGTTGTAGAACGACAGCGTCGGCGGCCTGCCGCGCGCGGGCTTGATCAGTGCCCTGAAGCGGCTGTGGCCATCGGCCACCGGATAGTCGCGGCCCACGACCCAGGCGCGCAACGTGGCCTGCGGCAGCTTCAGGTAGCGCGCAGCTTCCGCCAGCGTGTACGCGGGCTGGTGACGAGTGTCGGATTTGTCGAAGGCAGTCATCATCGCAGGCGTGGCCCTGGATTCTCCACGCTTTGCACCGCGAGCGATACTTGTTCTATGCCCGCGGTTCATGTTCTGGTCGACCTCGAAAACAACCAGCCCACGCTCGACGACGTGCGGCGCCTCGTGCCCGACCTCACCGATGCCTGGTTGTTCCACAGCCCGCGGCAGGTGGCGCACCTGTCGTCGTATGCGGCGCTGGGGGAGCGGCATACGCCCGTGCCCCTCTCGCGCCCGGGTCGCAACGCGCTCGATTTTCAGTTGGCCTTCTACCTGGGCTACATCGCTGCGCGCAATCAGGGCGACAAGCTGGTGGTGGTCGCCATCGACAACGACTACGCGCCCCTGATCGAACACGCCAAGCACCTGGGCCTGGACGTTTCCAAAGTGGCCTTCAAGCGCAGCGCTGCCGCGGGCAGCAGGAAGACCGCGGCGAAGAAGGCCACGGCCAAGAAGAAGCCCGTGGCCAAGAAAGGGCCGGCCAAGAAGAGCCCGCCCGCAAAGAGAGTGGCCACCAAGAAGACGGCGGTCAAGAAGGCCGGTGCTGCTCCCAAGCCGCCCGTGGCCAAGCCGCCCTCGGCCAAGGCGAAGCCTGCGGCGCCGGTGAAGGCAACACCGTCGAAGAAGAAAGCAGCGGCGCCGGCGAAGACTGCATCCGCAAAAGCGGCACCGAAGAAGGCCACGCCGGTGAAGCCGGCGCCAGCTCGTGCCGCACCCGGGGTCGAGCCGCCGGCGCCGCCTTTGGGCGTGGACAAGGTGATCGCCAACCTGCGCAAGATCGGCGCCAGGCGACCCAAGAAGCTCAAGCAGCTGCAGCGCCATTTGAAATCGCTGCTCGGCCGCGACGCGACCGACCACGCGGTGCAGAGCCTGTTGTCCAATCTGCGCGCCGCCGACGCGGTGCGCGTGAGCGGCGACGCCGTGGAGTACACACCCAAGGTCACCGCATGACCGGCGTCGAAGCCCGGCGCCTCGACGCCCTGGCCTTCGCCGCACACAGCCTTCGAGACAGCGTCACACGACAAGACGCCGCCGCCCCTGGGTTGCAGGCGCGGCGGCGTGGGTCTGGCTGCGGCTTTGTCTTGTCTCTCCTATGCCGCAGGGTCTTACGACACCTTGGCCAACACCTTGTAGAACTCAGCGGCCGTCAGTGCGCGCAGCGACTGCGAGCGCACGTTGCCTTGCTGTGCCGTGCCGACGTTGAGCGCCACCAGCGACGCTTCGTCTTCGGCCTCGAGGATGCAGATCGCGTCGTACTTGCCCACCGTCCAGAACATCTCGCGCAGCGTCGGACGGTCACGTGCCGTGCGCGATCGCCGAACGCACGATGCGCTTCATGCCGGCGGCTGGCATAGTGCGCCACGTCGCCCGCGTGCATCGCGGGCGCGCTGCCACCCGATGAGCCCGGCCACCCACCACGATCTGCTGCGAGGCCTTGCCTTCACGTGTCTCGTGCTGGGCGGCTTCGCGCTGGCCAACGCCGTGCGCCAGTGGCGCGGCGCGCGGGCGGCATCGTCGTGGCCGGTGGTGCCCGGTGTGGTGCGCCACGCCGGCCTCAAGAAGGGCCGCACGCTCGGCGTGGCCACGCGCAACAGCGGGGCGCCGGGCGTCGTGGTGTACCGCGCACAGGTCATCTACGCCTACCGCGTCGGTGGCCAGCACCACGAGGCCCGGCGCATCCGCTTCGGCTCGCCGCCGTTTCATGACGCCAAGGGCAAGGCCTCGATGCAGGCGGTGGTCGACCGCTACCCGGTGGACACCGCAGTGCAGGTGCATCACCACCCGCAGCGCCCCGACGAGGCGGTGCTCGAGCTCGGGCTCGATCCGTTCTGGCGCCGCGTGGTGGTGTTCACTGCCGTCATGCTGGTGCTCGCGCTGGTGCTGGGCGTCGCGTCCTGGCTGGGTTAGGTGCGGCCGCAGGGCGCTCGGCCGGGCGTGCGCGGGTCGGCAGCGAGAATGCGGCATGGACCGCGTGTTCTTCAGCATCGGCAGCGTGTCGGGGCTGCTCGGCGTCGCGCTCGGCGCGTTCGCTGCGCACGCGCTCAAGGCGCGCCTTGCGCCCGAGCTGCTGGCACCGTGGCGTGGCCGGGCCGCTTAGCCACCGCGCGGTCGCCGCTCTACGCCGGCAGATCGCGCCGCCCCTCGCCTTGATCGAACGTGTAGCCCCGCTCCACGCGGCAGATCTGGATGCGGTACTCCGAGAAGAACTCGCGCCGCCCGCGCTCCTGCGCGTCGCGGTGCTCGGGGTGGTTGCGCCACGCCAGCAGCTCGGGCTCGGAGGCGAACTCCACCACGGTCACGGCCTCGCCGTCGGCTGCGGCGAAGTCCTTGTACGACACGAAGCCCGGCATCGCGGTGGCCAGTGCGTGCATGCGCTCGCCCAACGCGGTGATGGCCGCCAGGTCGGCGTCGGCCCGCAGGCGGCCTCTGAAAACGGTCACGATCATCGGCATCTCCCGTCGAGGAGTGTGTCGCCCCGGGCGGCGCCACCTTTCACATAATCGGGCGACTGCGCTGCCTCGCGCCACACGGACGCCTCTGTCACGGCCACGGAACCTCCACGCAAGCGGCCCGCTCCGGCGCAGCCGATGAAGCCCGCGCGCGTGCCGCTCACCCGCCTGGGCCGCCTGGCCAGCATGGCGCTGGCGGTGGGTGAGCTGGCGGTGGGCGGCGTGGCCGAAGGCGTGCGCCGCATCGCCGCGGGCCAGGGCGGCGGCGCGAGCGCCTTTCTGTCCGCCGACAACGCGCGCCGCCTCGCGGCGCGCCTGGCGCGGCTGCGCGGCGGGGCGATGAAGCTCGGCCAGATGATGTCGCTGCAGGGCACCGACCTGCTGCCGCCGGAGTTCGCGCAGGCGCTCGCGATCCTGCGCGCCCAGGCGGCGCCGATGCCGCTGGCGCAACTGCGCGGCGTGCTCGGCCGCGAGTACGGCAAGGGCTGGGAGGCGCGGTTCGAGCGGTTTGACTACGAGCCGATCGCGGCGGCGTCGATCGGTCAGGTGCACCGCGTGCGCACGGCCGATGGTCGCGACCTCGCGCTCAAGGTCCAGTACCCAGGCGTGGCGCGCTCGATCAAGAGCGATGTCGACAACCTCGCCACGCTGCTTCACCTGCTCAAGCTGCTGCCGCACGAGGTGGACGTGTCGGCCATCGCGGCCGAAGCCGCGCGCCAGCTCGGCCAGGAGGCCGACTACCTGGCCGAGGCCGCGTACCTCGAGCGCTACGCCCGGCTGGTGTCCGACGAGCCGCGCCTCGTGGTGCCGCGCGTGCACCGCGACCTGACCACCGCGCGCATCCTCGCGATGGACTACATGGAGGGCGAGCCGCTGGCCACGCTGGCCGCCGCCGAGGTGGCGCAGCCCACGCGCGATGCGATCGGCACGCTGCTCGAGCGGCTGATGTTTCGCGAGCTGTTCGAGTTCCGCACGATGCAGACCGACCCGAACTTCGCCAACTACCTGTGGCAGCCCCAAACGGGCAAGGTGGTGCTGCTGGACTTCGGCGCCACGCTGCGCTTCTCGGCCGCGTTCGTGCGCCACTACGCGCGCATCACGCGCGCGGTGATCGATGGCGATCGCACCGCGGTGGCCCGCGAGGCCATCGCCATCGGCTACGCGGCCGCCAGCGATGCGCCCGCGCTGATCGACGCCACCACCGAGATGATCCTGCTGGTGTGCGAGCCGCTGCGGCACGCCGGCCGCTACGACTTCGCCGCGTCCGACCTGCCCGCGCGCGCCCGCGCGCTCGGCTTCGACCTCGCCATCCGGCAGGGCCTGCTGCGCACCCCGCCGCCGGAGACGATGTTCCTGCACCGCAAGCTGGTGGGCTCGTTCCTCACGCTGGCCCACATCAACGCTCGCGTCGACGCCCGCGCGCTGGTGCTGCCGCTCTTGAAGCGCTTTGCGGTCGACGAGCCGGCTTGAGCCGGCGCCGCGGGCCTTCGCAACGCAAGAACGCCGCCGCCCCTGGGTTGCAGGGACGGCGGCGCGGGTCTGGCTGCGGCTTTGTGTTGACTCTTCTTGCCGCAGGGTCTTACGACAGCTTGGCCAGGATCTTGTCCATCTCGCCGGCCGAGAACGCGCGCAGCGACTTCGTGCGCACGTTGCCCTGCAGCGAGGTGGCGAGGTTGAACGCTGCCAGCGCGGCCTCGTCTTCGGCTTCGAGCACGCAGACCATGTCGCACTCGCCCATGGTCCAGAAGATGTCGCGCAGATTCACGCCATGCTTCTTGCCCGCCTCCTTGGCGGCGGCGGCGCGCTTGGTGGTGTCCTTGATCGACTGCAGGCCCTTGTCGGTGAAGCTCAGCAAACCGATGTAGGTGATCATGGTGGTTCTCCTTGTGATGCCTACGGGGGGCCAGGTGAACCAACTCGAACATGCGCGACCCCCCGGGGTCGTTGCTCAAGGCCACTGCCCGGTGGACTGTTCTGCAGTCCGGAGTCGCGGGGTGCGCCAGGGGCATGGCGCGTCGCGGCGGGCAACAAAAGAGGGTGTTCGCTGAGCGGTGGAGCGCGGATGCTACGCGCATTGCAGGCCAATGCGTGGCTCGTGCGAGATATATCTATGTTGCGGGTCTCTGCACGCGAATCGGCCGCTTCATCAGCCGGCCCGGGTTCACAGCGCCGGCAGGGAGAATGCGCCATGGACCGCGTGTTCTTCAGCGTCGGCTGCGCCTTCGGTTTTCTCGGTGTCGCGCTGGGCGCGTTCGCGGCGCACGCGCTCAAGGCGCGCCTCGCGCCCGAGCTGTTGGCCACCTTCGAAACCGGTGTGCGATACCAGTTGATCCACGCACTGGCGCTGCTCGCGGTGGCTTGGGCGCATTCGCGCTGGCCGGGCCGCGTGCTCACTTCCGGCGGCTGGCTATTCGTCGCCGGCACGCTGCTGTTCTCGGGCAGCCTCTATGCGCTGAGCCTCACCGGCGTGCGCGGGCTGGGCGCGATCACGCCGTTCGGCGGCGTCGCGTTTCTCGCGGGCTGGCTATGCCTGGCCTGGGCGCCGTGGCGTGGCAGGCCCGCATAGCCATCACGCGCGTCGCGCAGGCCACGGGCTCACTGCGTGCGGCCGCGCATCGACGCCGGCTTGCCCGGCAGCTTGATCAGCGTGCCGGTGTTGGTGACGGTGTCGCCGTCCACGCGCAGCACCGACAGGTCCGAGTCCATGAAGTTGCCGACGTAGATCCATCGGCCGTCGGGGCTGAACACCGCGCCCTCGGGCAGGCCGCGCACCTCGACCTCGCCGACCTTGCTGACCTTCTTGCCGTCGATCTTGAGCACCACGATGCTGCCGTTGCGGTTGTAGAAGAAGTCGGTCTTGGCGTTGTTCGAGCCGCGCAGCAGCACGGCCACCGCGAGCTTGCCGGTCGGGCTGATGACGAAGCCCTCGGGTGCGTCGCCCACCACCACCTTGTCGATCACACGCTCGGGCTTGGCCTCGAGGTCGATCACCGACACGGTGTCGACGTTGCCGTCTGCGGCGCCGGCGTTGCCGTTGTCGGCGGTGAGCGCCAGCCGGCCGTCGGGCGTGACGTCTGCGTTGTACGGCCACAGCCCCACCGGCAGGTCGCGCTTGGTGTAGGTGACCTTCTGGCCATCCACCGTGAGCAGCGCCATCTTGTGACCGGGGAACTTGTTGGCGAGCGCGCGCCTGCCGTCGGGCGTGAACACCACGTGAGCCACCTGTTCGCCCATGGCCACGGTGTCGACCAGCTTGACCTGCCTGCCCTGGATCGAGAGCACGCTGATGGAGTTGTCGGCGCGGTTGGCGATCAGCGCCAGGTTGCCGGCGCGGTTGATCGCCAGCCCCGAGGGCTGCTTGCCGACCGCGACGGTGTCGATCAGTTTCGGCGGGCTCGCGGTGAGGTCGATCACGTACAGCTTGTTGTCGGGCACCGCTTTCCAGCCGGCGCCGTCGGGCGCCCAGTCCATCGAGTTGGCCACCAGCGCCAGCTGGCCGTCGGGCGTGATGCCCAGGTTGGTGGGCGGGCCGAAGATCGAGTTCATCAGCGGCAGGTTGGCCACGATCTTCGGGCTGGCCGGGTCGCTGCCGATGTCGACGATCGTCACCGCGTCGTTGCCCGGCGGCAGCAGCTGCAGCTTGCCGTCTTCGCCCCAGGTGACCTTGTTGTCGATGCCCACCACCATGAACTCGGGCTTGCCGGGTTGCATGGACGCGGTGTTGGCACAAGCAGACAGCAGCGCTGCAGCGCAGAGCAGCGCGGACAAGGCGATCCGATTCATGGTTCCCTCCACGTTATCTCCACCCGGTGGAGCGCGGATGCTACGCGCATCGCGGGCGAATACACAACTTGCGCATCGATGTCGATTTGGCGCACCGCCGATCGTCGTTGGCATGGGTGCGCGATGCACATCGAGTACGCGCGCGTCCGCTGCATTACAGCTGAAACCGTTCGCCGCTCCCACACAAATCATAGGGTCACCCATCGCTTCCTAGACTGCCTGCCATCGGGAGGATCCCTCGTGCATCGGAAGCCGGCGTCCACGAGCCGCCGTGCTGAAGGCATTGCGGGTTCGCATTCCATCCAGATCGAAAGTCCTGAGGACCATCCGCATGAAGATCGATTCCGCTTCTCCTGTCGTCGTCGCAGACCCGACGTCCCCATTGGCGTGCGCCTCGCGTGCCTGCCGGCGCCGCGCCGGTGCGTTGCACGCCGCCGTGGTGCTGGCCAGCATCGCCGCCGCGTCGGTGGCGCTGGTGGCCTGCGGCGAGGCGTCGCATGCGCAGGGTGCCGGCGCGCACGCCGGCCCGCCGCCCGCCGCGGTGGCGGTGGTGGCGTTGGCCGCGACCAGTCTGCCGATTTCCTATGAGTACGTCGGCCAGACCGCCGGCTCGCGCGACGTGGAGGTGCGCGCGCGCGTGTCGGGCATCTTGCTGAAGCGCAACTTCACCGAGGGCGGCACGGTCAGGCGAGGTCAGTCGCTCTACACGATCGACCCGGTGCCGTTTCAGGTGGCGCTGGCCAAGGCTGACGCCGACGTGGCGTCGGCCGAGGCCAAGCTGGCGCAGGCCACGCGCACCTTGAATCGCCTGAAGCCGCTGTGGGAGGCGCGCGCGGTGAGCCAGCGCGAGTACGACGACGCGGCGTCCGCTGAACAAGTGGCACGCGCTGACTTGAAGGGTGCGCAGGCGCGCCGCGCCGAGGCCGCGCTCAATCTGGAATACACGCGCGTCGAGGCGCCGCTGGCCGGCGCGGTGGGCCGCTCGCAGGTGAGCGAGGGCACGCTGGTGGCCGGCCCCGGCACGCTGCTGACCACGCTCACGCAAACCGACCCGGTGAAGGTGCGCTTCGGCATCGCCGACACCGATCAGCTCAAGTGGCGCAGCGAGGTCACTGCGGGGCAGCTGCAGCTGCCGCCGAACCAGGCGTTCACGGTGGAGGTCAAGCTCGCCGATGGCACGGTGTATCCGCGCAAGGGCAAGCTGCTCTTCTCCGACACCCGCGTGTCGGGCAACACCGGCACGGTCGAGGCCGAGGCCGAGGTGCCCAACCCCGACGGTCTGCTCAAGCCCGGACAGTTCGTGCGCGTGCGCCTTACCGGCGCCACGATGCCGCAGGCGATGCTGGTGCCCACGCGCGCGGTGCTCGAAGGGCCGCAGGGCAAGTTCGTCTACGTCGCCGCCGACAACAAGGCGCTGCCCAAGCCGGTGCAGGTGGGCGAGCAGGTGGGCGACCGCTGGGTCATCAACCAGGGTCTGGCCCAAGGCGACCAGGTGATCGTCGACGGCATGGCGCGCATCTTCTTCCCCGGTGCGCCGATCGTGGTGGCACAGGCGCCCGCAGCAGGGGCCAGCGCGCCCGCGGGTGGCATGCCGGCCGCGGCGCGGACCGCATCGAAGTAACCGGCGAGGAGCACACCGATGTTCTCGCGCTTCTTCATCGACCGGCCGATCTTTGCGGCCGTGCTGGCGATCTTCATCGTGATCGCGGGCCTGTCGGCCACGCGCTCGCTGCCGATCGCGCAATACCCCGAGATCGCGCCGCCGGTGGTCACCGTCACCGCGATCTACCCCGGCGCCAGCGCCGAGGTGATCGAGCAGACCGTGGCCGCGCCGCTGGAGAACGCCATCAACGGCGTGGAGCACATGATCTACATGGGCTCTACCTCCACCAGCAACGGCGTGGTGCAGATCCAGGTCACGTTCGACATCGGCACCGATGCCGACAACGCGGCGCAGATCGTCAACAACCGCGTCAAGCAGGCCGAAGCCAAGCTGCCGCAGGAGGTGCGGCGCCAGGGCGTCACGGTGGAGAAGGGCAGCTCGGCTTTCCTGCAGGTGCTGGCGTTCTACTCCGACGACGGCAGCAAGGACGACCTGACGATCAGCAACTACGTGACGCTGAACGTGCTCGACTCGCTCAAGCGCGTGCCCGGCACCACCAACGTGCAGATCTTCGGCGCCAAGGACTACGCGATGCGCATCTGGCTGCGCCCCGACCGGCTGGCGCAGCTGCGGCTCACCACGGGCGACATCGCGCGCGCGATCAACGAGCAGAACGCGCAGTTCGCCGCTGGCAAGGTGGGCCAGGCGCCCACCGGCGGCGCGCAGGAGATGGTCTACACCATCACCACGCAGGGGCGGCTGTCGGATCCGAAGCAGTTCGAAGAGATCATCGTGCGCGCCAACCCCGACGGCAGCACGCTGCGCTTGAAGGACGTGGCACGCGTGGAGCTCGGATCGAAGGACTACGACTTCATCGGCCGGGTCAACGGCAAGGCCGCCACGCTGGTGGGCGTGTTCCTGCAGCCGGGCGCCAACGCGCTCGACGTGGCCAAGGAGGTCAACCGCACGGTCGCGACGCTGAGCAAGAGCTTCCCCAAGGGCATCGTGCACTCGGTGGTGTACGACACCACCCGCTTCGTCAAGGTGTCGATCGAGGAGGTCGCCAAGACGCTGGCCGAGGCGATGGTGCTGGTGATCCTGGTGGTGTACCTGTTCCTGCAGAACTGGCGCGCCACGTTCATCCCGGTGGTGGCGGTGCCGGTGTCGCTGATCGGCACGCTGGCGGGCCTGCTGCTGCTCGGCTACTCGATCAACACGCTGACGCTGTTCGGCATGGTGCTGGCGATCGGCATCGTGGTCGACGACGCGATCGTCGTGCTCGAGAACGTCGAGCGCATCATGCATGAGGAGAAGATGGCCGCGCGCGACGCGGCGATCAAGGCCATGCGCGAGGTGTCGGGCCCGGTGATCGCGATCGTGCTGACGCTGTGCGCGGTGTTCGTGCCGATCGCCTTCCTCGGCGGCCTCACCGGCGAGCTGTACCGCCAGTTCGCGGTGACGATCTCGATCGCGGTGGTGATCTCGGGAATCGTCGCGCTCACGCTCACGCCCAGCCTGTGCGTCATCCTGCTCAAGCGCGAGCACAAGGCGCCGGGGCGCTTGTTCTCGGCGTTCAACCGCCTGTTCGTCAGGATCACCGGCCGCTACGTGCGCGGCGTCGGCTTCATGGTGCGGCGCGCCGGAATCGGGCTGGTGCTGTTCGCCGGCATGGTGGCGCTGGCCGCGGGCCTGTGGCGCATCACGCCCGGATCGCTGGTGCCCGACGAGGACCAGGGCTTCTACATCAGCGCGGTGATCCTGCCCGACGGCGCGTCGCTGCAGCGCACCGACGAGGTGGTGGGCGAGGTGGTCAAGATCATCAAGAACAACCCCGCCAACCTCGACGCCATTGCGTTCACCGGCTTCGACTTTCTCGGCGGCGGCTACCGCAACAACGCGGCCACCATCTTCGTGACACAGAAGCCGTGGGACGAACGCACGGTGCCGGTGCAGGCGCTGGTGGGTGACCTGTTCATGAAGACCGCGGGCATCAAGGAGGCGCTGGTGCTCGCCTTCAACCCGCCGCCGATCTTCGGCATCGGCACCGCGGGCGGTTTCGAGCTCTACATCCAGAACCGCGGCGAGGGCGGTGCCAAACGGCTGGCGCAGGTGTCGCAGCAGTTCATGGGCGCGGCGTCGAAGAGCCCGCTGCTCGGCGGCGTGCAGACGCTGTGGCGCGCCAGCACGCCGCAGCTGTACGTGGACGTCGACCGCGAGCGCGCCAAGGCGCTCGGCGTGCCGGTGGACGAACTGTTCAACACGCTGTCGGCCACGCTGGGCAGCTACTACGTCAACGACTTCAACAAGTACGGCCGCACCTGGCAGGTGCTGATGTCGGCCGAAGCGGGCTTTCGCAAGAGCCCCGACGACATCGGCCGCATGTGGGTGCGCTCGAATTCGGGCGACATGGTGCCGGTGTCGGCGCTGGCGAGCATCAAGTACTCGTCGGGCCCCGAGACGCTCGACCGCTTCAACAACCTGCCGGCGGTGAAGCTGTTCGGCCAGGGTGCACCCGGCGTCAGCTCGGGCCAGGCGATCGCCGAGGCCGAGCGCATCGCCCGCGAAGTGCTGCCGCCGGACTTCAGCTTCGACTGGGGCGGCGCGTCGTACCAGGAGAAGCGCAGCTCGGGCACTTCGGGGCTGGCGCTGCTGCTCGGCGCGCTGATGGTGTTCCTGATCCTGTCGGCGCAGTACGAGCGCTGGTCGCTGCCGCTGAGCGTGATGCTGGCGCTGCCGTTCGGCACCTTCGGCGCGCTGGCCGCGGTGTGGCTGCGCGGCATGACCAACGACGTTTACTTCCAGATCGGCCTGGTCACGCTGCTCGGCCTGGCGGCGAAGAACGCGATCCTGATCGTCGAGTACGCGTCGCTCAAGGTGCACGAGGGCATGAGCGCGTCGGCCGCAGCGCTGGAGGCGGCGCGGCTGCGCTTCCGCCCGATCATCATGACCTCGCTGGCTTTCATCCTCGGCGTGCTGCCGCTGGCTTACAGCAGCGGCGCGGGCGCGGGCGCGCGGCGCTCGGTGGGCACCGGCGTGATGGGCGGCATGCTGGCCGCGACGTTCCTGGCGATCTTCTTCGTGCCGATGTTCTTCAAGCTGATCACGGCACGCAAGCTGCGCGAGCCGCGCAGCACCGAAGAGATGCAGGCCGAAGCCCGGCACGTGCACGCGCACGACGCGGCGGCCGGTGCACACCACCATCCCCATCGCGCAGGCCCCGCCCTGCCCGACGTGAAAGGAGAACCGGCGTGAAGCGCCTCGAATGGATCAGCGCCGTCGCGCTCGCGGCGGCCGCGTTGGCCGGCTGCGCGGTGCCGCCGGCCGAGAAGCACGAGACCCCGCAGCTCGAGCTGCCCGCCGGCGCGGCGCTGCCCGCGGTGCCGGCCGACTGGTGGAAGAACTTCGGTGACCCGAAACTCGACGCGCTGGTCGCCGAAGCGCTGGGCAACAACCGCGACC
>DATIFD010000652.1:0-8757 GCA_035455385.1 Burkholderiaceae bacterium | reverse complement strand
TCAGCTCCTGGTGGATCACCAGCGCCAGCGGAGATACGTTGAACAGTTCGCGATAGCGCAGCTCGGTCGCCCGCATCGTCTGCTGCACCTGCACGTCGGCCGTGATGTCGCGGCCGACGCCCCAGTAACCGGCGAAACGGCCCTGCGTGTCGAAGCGGGGTTCGCCGCTGACCAGCTCGTGGCGCAATTGGCCGTCGGGCTGCCGCCACCGGGTGTGCAGGTCGCGAAAGGGCCGGTGTGCCGCCAAGTCGGATTGGTGCGCCTCGAACAGGGCGGAATCCATCTCCCACCCCGGCATGCCCCACGGCGTCTCGAAGGTGCCGTCGAGCTTGACGAAGCGGCTGTCGCGGCCGCGCAGCCAGACGGAGGCCGACTTCAGCGTCGCATCGAGCTCCCAATACATGTCCACCGCGATGCCGAGCAGGTGCACGAAGCGTGCCTCGCGCTCGTCGGTGGCGCGGCGGTGCAGCAGCAGCACCCGTGCCACCATCACGCCGCACGCGAGGCCTGCGCCGAGCACCAGCATTTGGTTGACCAGCCGACGTGCCAGGCTGAGCTCGGACAGCAGCCCGGCGCCGATGATCAGGCCCTGCCGTTCGGCACCGGCCAGCAGCAACAGCAGCAGCGCGCTGACCGCGGCGGTGATGACGCCGGCGCGCGTGCCGACCGCCGCGCAGATGGCCATCGGCAGCAGCGTCAGGAAGCCGATCGCCGGGGCATTCAGGCCCAGGCCGCTGGCCGCGGCGTAGGCGGCAAGCAGCGCGAGCGCGACCACGTTGACAGCCAGCGCGGCCCACAACACCGCCAGTCCCCGGGTCTGGGTGGCCAGCAGCGAGAGCAGCGCTGCCACCGCAAATCCGCCGGCCAGCGCCGCGCGCTGCGCGACTGGAAACGCCCCGGTCGCCAGCAACAACGCAGCCAGAGTGAACACCACCGTGGCGACCACGAGGACGCGCCGTGCGATCGCCACGCGCGCTTCGTCGAGGGGATCGCTGGTGGCGAGTCGGATCACGGGGGAAGAAGAACCATCGGCATCCACTGTGGCACCTTCCGGTACCGCCATCGAGAGGACCAGCCCGCGTCGGCCGGCTGCCAACCGTCAAACTGGCGGTTGCCGACCCGCTCCCGACCCTCACACTGTGCTTGACCGTCGGCGCCGTCGCGCGACGATCAGCGGGGCCGGATCGCCCCTTTTTCGGTTCGACGGCGATGGCTGGGGGCGCGGACCGACGCTGCGGTTGACGTAGACTTCGCTCCCGCGCGGGTGTAGTTCAATGGCAGAACGGCAGCTTCCCAAGCTTCATACGAGGGTTCGATTCCCTTCACCCGCTCCACTGATCCCGTGGTGACGCGCACGATGGGCGCGCCGATCCAGGTGCTGTCGCAGGGTGGGTCGCCCCCGGATCTGACGACATCGGCCCTGGGGCCATTCATCGTGCAAGGCTGCGCCACCCTCGACGAGGCCGGCGAGCAGATCAAGCTTCACCGCTACGACGCGTTGCTGCTGCGCGCCGACACGCCCGAGGGTCTGCGTGCGCTGGAGCACTGGGGTGCGCTGCCGCACGCGGCGCTCGACATGGCACTGGTGGTGGTGACTCCCGAGCCCGCAGGCGCCGAACTCACTCAGCTGCTGCACGTGGGTGTGCAAGAGGTGGTGCCTTCGCGCGACGCCAATCCCGACCGGCTGGCGCTGGCGCTGCGCCAGGCGGCCGAGCGCAAATGGCTGGAGCTGGCGGCGCGGCGCGCCTATGCCACCGACCTCGGCACGGGGCTGCCCAATCACTCCCAACTGATGGAGCACATGACGCACCTGCTGGCCCTGCGCGAGCGCGAGCCCGCGCCGATGGCGCTGCTGGCGCTGCGCGTCGACGGATTGGCGGTGGCCGAGGCCAGGTTCGGCACCGAAGCGGCCAACGTCCTGCGACGCAAGATCGCCGTGCGGCTTCGCTCGGCGCTGCGCGCCAGCGACGTCGTGGCCGCACTGGGCGCCGACCGCTTCGCGGTGCTGCTGGCGTGGATCGACGACGCCAACGACGGCGAGCGGGTGGCTGCCAAGCTCGCACAGAGCCTGCAGCGCCCGCTCAGCGTGGCCGGGCAGGGCCTCGAGGTCGCAGTGGGCGCCGGCGTGGCGCGCTTTCCGGGCGACGGCCGCGATGCCCACACGCTGCTGCAGCTGGCCGCGAGCCAGGCATCGCAGAGCCGGGCGCAGGGGCACGCGCGGCTCAGCGGCAGACCCGAGCGTGGCGACGCCGCCAACGACGAACTGCCGACGCAACCCTGACGCCGGCGCCGCGGTGGCCTACCGGTTCAGATCGCCGAGGCAGAGGTACTTGATCTCGACGTACTCGTCGATGCCGTGGTGCGACCCTTCGCGACCGAGACCGGATTGCTTGACGCCGCCGAATGGCACTTCGGCCACCGAGATCAGCCCGGTGTTGATGCCGACCATGCCGTACTCGAGCCCCTCGGCCACGCGAAAGATGCGGCCGACGTCTCGGCTGTAGAAGTAGCTCGCCAGGCCGAACTCGGTGGCGTTGGCCAGGCCAATCGCCTCCTCTTCGGTCTTGAAGCGGAACACCGGCGCCACCGGACCGAACGTCTCCTCGCGGGCGCACAGCATGTCCGACGTCGCATCGGCAATCACGGTCGGCGTGTAGAAGCGCTCTCCGATGCGCGAGCCGCCTGCCACCACCTTGCCGCCCTTGGCCAAGGCATCGGCCACGTGCGCCTCGACCTTGGCCATCGCCTGGGCGTCGATCAGCGGACCCTGGTTGATGCCCGGCTCGAAGCCGTTGCCGACCTTGATGCCCTTGGACTTCTCGACCAGCTTCTGCACGAACGCGTCGTACACGCTGTCCTGCACGTAGAGGCGGTTCGCACACACGCAGGTCTGTCCGGCGTTGCGGTACTTGCTGATCATCGCCCCGTCGACCGCCGAGTCGAGGTCGGCGTCGTCGAAGACGATGAACGGCGCGTTGCCACCGAGTTCGAGCGAGAGCTTCTTGATCGTCGGCGCGCACTGCTGCATCAGGATGCGGCCCACCTCGGTCGAGCCGGTGAACGACAGGTGGCGCACGGTGTCGGACGCGCACAGCACCTTGCCGACCTCGATCGATTGCCCCGCATCGGCGGTGACGACGTTGAGCACGCCGGCGGGCATGCCGGCGCGTTGCGCCAGCTCGGCACACGCCAGCGCCGACAGCGGCGTCGCCTCTGCGGGCTTGATCACCACCGGACAGCCGGCGGCCAGCGCCGGTGCCACCTTGCGCGTGATCATCGCGATCGGAAAGTTCCACGGCGTGATCGCCGCGCAGACGCCAACCGGCTGCCTGATCACCACCGTGCGCTTGCCGGGGTCGGTGGTGGGGATGGTCTCGCCGTAGACGCGCTTGCCTTCCTCGGCAAACCACTCGATGAAGCTGGCACCGTAGACCACCTCGCCGCGCGCTTCGGCCAGCGGCTTGCCCTGTTCGGCGGTCATGATGCGAGCCAGGTCGTCGGCGTGCTGGTTCAGCAGCGCGAACCACTTGATCAGGATCGCGTGGCGCTGCTTGGCGGTCAACGTGCGCCAGGCCGGCCAGGCCGTCGCGGCCGCGGCGATCGCCTGCGCCGTCTCCTGCGCGCCGAGATTGGCGACGTCCGCCAGCTTCTTCCCGGTGGCCGGGTCGTTGACGGCAAACCGGCTGCCGCCGGCGATCCAGCGGCCGTCGATCAGCGCGTTGGTGCGCAGCAGCGACGCGTCCTGCAGCGATGACAGGGGAGAGGTCTTCATGTCCATGTGGGTCTCCTGAAGCGGGTCATGACAGGCCGGGCCAGTCGTCCGAGCGTGCCAGTGCAGCGCGAATGGCGGCGCCGTGTTCGTCCAGCCGGGGTGCCGGGCGGCCCGACACCGCGCGCGCGCCGTCCAGCCGCATCGGCGCGGCGACCATCGGCATGCCGCCGTTGTCGATTTTCATGCCGCGCGCCACCACCTGCGGGTGCTTGAACACCTCGGGCACCTCGAGGATCGGCGCGCAAGGCACCGCGTTGGGTTCGAGCAGCGCGGTCCATTGCGCGGTCGTGCGCTCGAGCATCCACTCGGCGATCTCGGCGGTCAGCGCGCTGCGGTGCTGTATGCGCAGCGCGTTGGTGGTGAACAGCGGGTCGGTGCCCACCGCCTCGCGGCCGGCGAGCTTGCAGAAGCGCCGGAACTGTCCGTCGTTGCCGACCGCGAGCACGATGTGGCCGTCGAGCGTCTTGAACACCTGGTAGGGCACGACGTTGACATGCGCATTGCCCATGCGCTTGGGCGTCCTGCCGCCGACCAGGTAGTTGCTGGCCTGGTTGGCCAGCATCGCCAGCTGCGTGTCGAGCAGCGCGGCGTCGATCCAGCGGCCCTTGCCGGTGCGATGGCGCTCCTGCAGCGCCGCCAGGACCGCCGTGGTTGCATACAGTCCGGTGAAGAGGTCGGCCACTGCGACGCCGACCTTTTGCGGCTCGGCACCGGGCGTGCCGTCCTTCTCGCCGGTGACGCTCATGAGGCCACCGGTGGCCTGGATCGCGAAGTCGTAGCCGGCTGCGCCCGCGTAGGGGCCGTCCTGGCCATAGCCGGTGATCGAGCAATAGATCAGCCGCGGGTTCAGCGACTGCAGCGACGCGTGATCGAGCCCGTACTTGGCGAGCTGGCCGACCTTGTAGTTCTCGAGCAGCACATCGGCATGCGCGGCCAGCTTCTTCACCAGCGCGGCGCCCTCCGCGGTGGCGATGTCGATCGCGATCGAGCGCTTGCCGCGGTTTGCGCTCAGGTAGTACGCGGCCATTCGGTCGGCGGCATCGCCCCACCACGGCGGCCCCCATTCGCGCGTGTCGTCGCCGTTGCCGGGCCTCTCGACCTTGATGACGTCGGCGCCGTAGTCGGCCAACAGCTGGCCTGCCCAAGGGCCTGCCAGCACGCGGCTCAAGTCGAGCACGCGCAGTCCGGCCAGCGGTGTCGGTGCGCTCATGCCGGCGCCTCAGGCGGTGAACGCCTGGATGCCGGTGATGGCGCGGCCGAGGATCAGCGCGTGGATGTCGTGCGTGCCTTCGTAGGTGTTGACCACTTCGAGGTTGACCAGGTGGCGCGCCACGCCGAACTCGTCGCTGATGCCGTTGCCGCCCATCATGTCGCGCGCGGTGCGGGCGATGTCGAGCGCCTTGCCGCAGCTGTTGCGCTTGAGGATGCTGGTGGTCTCGACCGCAGCCTTGCCTTCGTCCTTCAGCCGGCCCAGGCGCAGGCAACCCTGCAGGCCGAGCGCGATCTCGCTCAGCATGTCGGCCAGCTTCTTCTGCACCAGCTGGTTGGCCGCCAGCGGCCGGCCGAACTGCTTGCGATCGAGCACGTACTGCCGTGCGCGGTGGAAGCAATCTTCCGCCGCACCGAGGGCGCCCCAGGCGATGCCGTAGCGCGCGCTGTTCAAGCAGGTGAACGGGCCTTTCAGGCCGCGCACGTCGGGGAACGCGTTCTCCTCGGGGCAGAACACCTCGTCCATCACGATCTCGCCGGTGACGCTGGCGCGCAGACCCACCTTGCCGTGAACCGCGGGCGCCGACAGGCCCTTGGCGCCCTTGTCGAGGATGAAGCCGCGGATCTGTCCGCCGTCGTCCTTGGCCCAGACGACGAACACGTCGGCGATCGGCGAGTTGGTGATCCACATCTTGGCGCCACTCAATGCATAGCCGCCGGACACCTTGCGCGCGCGGGTGACCATGCTGCCGGGGTCCGACCCGTGATCGGGCTCGGTCAGTCCGAAGCAGCCGATCCATTCGCCGCTGGCCAGCTTGGGCAGGTACTTGCGTCTTTGCGCCTCGGTGCCGAACTCGCGGATCGGCACCATCACCAGCGAGCTCTGCACGCTCATCATCGACCGATAGCCCGAGTCGACGCGCTCGACCTCGCGCGCCACCAAACCGTAGCAGACGTAGTTCAGACCGGCGCCGCCGTAGGCCTCGGGAATCGTCGGACCGAGCAGCCCGAGCGAGCCCATCTCACGGAAGATCGACGCGTCGGTCTTTTCATGACGAAACGCCTCGAGCACGCGGGGCGCCAGGCGCCCCTGGCAATAGTCGCGCGCGGCATCTCGCACCTGGCGCTCGTCGGCGCTGAGCTGCTCGTCGAGCAGCAGCGGATCTTCCCAACTGAACTTGGCGACGCTGGACATGGGATGCTTCCTGCAAGGCCCCGGCGACGCGCCGGGATGGCGGAATCATCCTATATCGCGGCTCGCCCTGGCCGCAGGGGGCCGGTTCAGGCGCGGGTCACTTCCTGACGGCGACCGCCGCCGTTGCCGGCGCGGCAGGAGCCGCCAACGCGCTGGCAACCGGCGCCATCAGCTTGGCTTCGCGCATCAGCACGCGGTGGAAGTTCTGCGCCCGGTCGAGCCAGTCGACGAAAGCCGCGCCGCTCATCGTGGTCTGCTTGTACGCGCCCTGGTTCATGAACGACTTCCACTCCGGCAGCGCACGCACCTTGCCGAGCAGCTGCGAGTAATAGGCCACCTGTTCGCTCGAGGCGCCGGGTGCCATGAAGATGCCGCGCATCATCAGGTACTGAACCGGGATGCCGGCGGACATGCAGGTCGGCAGATCGCTCCACGCGGCGTCGGCTGTGATCTTGTCGGGGTAGTCGAGCCGCTGGCCGTCGAACACGCACAGCGGCCGGACCTGGCCTTCGCGCCACAGCTTCGCGGCCTCGATCGGGTTGTTGACCGTCAGGTCCACGTCACCGGCAGCGAGCGCCCTGGCCACGTCGCCACCGCCCTTGAGCGGCACGTAGGTGATCCGCGTGCTGGCTGCGGTCTCGATCAACACGCTGAGCAACTGGTCTTCCTGCTTGCTGCCGGTACCGCCGAGCTTGATCGAGCCGGGCGGCGCGGCGCGCAGCGCTGCCAGCAGATCCTGGGGCGTGCGATAGGGCGAGCGCGCGTTGACCCACAGCACGAACTGGTCGAGCGCCAGCATTTCCACCGGGGTGATGTCGCTCCACACGAACTTGGTGCCGGTGGCCAGCGGGGTGGTGAACAGATTGGACAGCGTGATGAGCAGCTTGTGCGGGTTGCCTTGGGCGGCCTTGACGTCGAGCAGACCCTCGGCGCCCGAGTTGCCGGCCTTGTTCACGACGTTGAGCGGCTGCGACATGAGGCCGTGCTTGCGCACCATCTCCTGGACGAAGCGGGCCATCTGGTCGGCACCGCCACCCGTGCCGGCCGGCACCACCAGTTCCACCGGTGCGGTAGGTTCCCACGCGCGCGCCGCGGTGGCCGCCAGCGTGGCCAACGCCGCAACCGCCATCGCGCCAACGCGGCGGCGGTTGCGCTGGGGCCTGGAAGGTGTGACTGGGCTCATGGTTGTCGGCGCTCGGGCCGCCCGCTGGTTCTGCGAAGTCACGATGCTACGGCGGGCGTGCCCGCACTGCGCACCTTTCGCGCGCGGGCGCTTTGGCAGCCGGCGACAAAGTCACATGCAACCGTCTTCGCGCGGCAACGGCCGGCCGCGATGGGCCGAGCGGTGCTCGCAGCGCCGTGGCAGCGCGCCGCCTAAAATCGCGGGTCGCCCCACGAAGCCGCGCATGAAAGCAGCCGAGATCCGCTCCAAGTTCCTCTCGTACTTCGAGTCCAAAGGCCACCAAGTGGTGGCCAGCTCGCCCGTGGTGCCCGGCGACGATCCGACGCTGCTGTTCACCAATGCCGGGATGAACCAGTTCAAGGACGTGTTCCTCGGCTTCGACAGGCGGCCATACACGCGCGCGGCCACCGCGCAGAAGTGCATCCGCGCCGGCGGCAAGCACAACGACCTGGAGAACGTCGGCTATACGGCGCGCCACCACACGTTCTTCGAGATGCTGGGCAACTTCAGCTTCGGCGACTACTTCAAGCGCGACGCGCTGAAGTACGCCTGGGAACTGCTCACGGTGCACTACGAGCTGCCGCCCGACAAGCTGTGGGCGACCGTGTACGCCGAGGACGACGAGGCCTACGACATCTGGGTCAAGGACATCGGCCTGCCGCCGGAGCGCGTGGTACGCATCGGCGACAACAAGGGCGAGCGCTACGCGTCGGACAACTTCTGGATGATGGGCGACACCGGGCCGTGCGGCCCGTGCTCGGAGATCTTCTACGACCATGGCCCGCAGGTTGCCGGCGGCCCGCCGGGCACGCCGGAGGCCGACGGCGATCGCTACATCGAGATCTGGAACAACGTCTTCATGCAGTTCAACCGCGACGAGGCGGGCGTGATGCACCGGCTGCCCAAGCCGAGCGTGGACACCGGCATGGGCCTGGAGCGGCTGGCCGCCGTGCTGCAGCACGTGCACTCGAACTACGAGATCGACCTGTTCGCCAAGCTGCTGGCGGCCACGCGCGACGCGGTGCGGGCCACCGGCGGTGCCGCCGACGCGCCCTGGGTGGCCGACCTGCAGACGCCGTCGCTGAAGGTGATCGCCGATCACATCCGTGCCTGCGCGTTCATCGTCACCGACGGAGTGATCCCGGGCAACGAAGGTCGCGGCTACGTGCTGCGCCGCATCGCGCGACGCGCGATCCGCCACGGCTACAAGCTCGGTGCGCGCAAGCCTTTCTTCCACACGCTGGTGGCGCCGCTGGTGGCGGAAATGGGCGATGCCTATCCCGAATTGCGGCGCGAGGCCGCGCGCGTCACCGAGGTACTGAAGGCCGAGGAGGAGCGCTTCTTCCACACCATCGCCAACGGCATGGAGATCCTGGAAGCCGCGCTGGCCGCCCTGCC
>DATIFD010000651.1:0-3027 GCA_035455385.1 Burkholderiaceae bacterium | reverse complement strand
ATCACGATGCGGCCGCGTTCGTCGAGCGTGCCCGCGGTCAGCCCCACCGGCACGCCGGTGGACACCGCGCTCCACGTGCGGCCGTGGTCGGTGCTGCGCACCACATTGCCGCGCAGGCCGAAGGCGAGCACGACGCGCTCGTTGCCGACCAGGCCGAACATCGTGCCGGGGTACGGCGTGCTCAACGCGACGAAGCGGCCGCCCGCCGAGTCGAGCTTGAGCAGCAGGCCCTGCTCGCCAGCGATGTAGAGGTCGCCGCCGACGCGGCGCACCGCGTACAGGTGCAGCGCCTTCGGGTTGTCGGTGGCGTGCAGCAGCGGCTGCCACGACCTGCCGCCGTCGGCGGTGCGCAGCACGAGGCCGAACGCGCCGACCACCATGCCGTTGTCGACATCGTCGAACCAGACGTCGAGCAGCGGGTTCTCGGCGCCCTGCGCGGCGAAGCGCTGCGCCTCGGCGAGCCACTTGGCGTCGCCGCTGGCGCTGTAGTGCTTGACCAGCGCGTCGCCGATCGTGCGGCCATCGAGCTGGCGCGACCAGGTGCGGCCGCCGTCGGCGCTGTGCAGCACGACCGCGTCGTGACCCACCGCCCAGCCCTGCTCGGCGGTCGGGAAACTCACGGCGACGAGGTCGGCGCTGACCGGCACCGCGGCCTGCTGCCAGCTGGTGCCGCGGTCGTCGGACAGCAGCACGTGCCCGCGCTGGCCCACCGCCACCACGCGCTGGCCGGCGAGCGCCAGCCCATTGACCAGCGAGCGCGCGGCCAGCGGGCTCGCCAGCGCCGGCGTGTCGAGCACGTCGCGCGGGCCCTTGTCGGGCACGGCCCAGGCCCCGGCGACGAGCACGGCCAGCGCGGCCAGGGTCGATGCATACGCACGCTGCGGCATTGAAAGTCTCCTGTGAGGGGCGCGGTTGGGGTCGCGTCTGTCGAGTGCGCGCATTGTCGAAAGCCCGCCTTCCGGCGCTCCCCCTCTCGCAGGGGGGCGGCGTGGGGGGCGCGCAAGAAAAAGGGCCGCACGGCGTGCGGCCCTGTCCCCAACGACGATGCGTCGTGTCGTCAGCGCACGCCTGCGCCAGCCAGCGAATCGGCCGTCCACTCGCGGTCGGGCAGCGGCTTGGTGTGCTTCAGACCGCCGGTCTCGGCGATGTAGCCGGTCAGCGAGTACACGCCCGACACCAGGTCGTAGTGGCCGAACATGTCGGTGTACGGCGCCGGCAGGTCGTAGCTCGGCGCCATGTAGGCGAAACCGGTGCGGTACAGCTGGCCGCGCGCGTCGTACTCGTCGCTGGCCAGCGCGGCCCACGAATCCTCGTCGAGGTAGAAGGTGCGCTTGCTGTAGACGTGGCGCTTGCCGTCGCGCAGCGTGGCTTCGACCACCCACACGCGGTGCAGCTCCCAGCGCACGAAGTCGGGGTTCAGGTGGTTGGGCTTGACCAGCTCGGCCTGCTTGGCCTGGTACACCGCCGCGTAGTCGTTGTACGGCACCAGCATCTCCTTCTTGCCGAGCAGCTTGAAGTCGAAGCGCTCCATCGAGCCGTTGAAGATGAAGGTGTCGTCGAACGTGGTGGCGCCGGCGGTGCCGGGATTCGGCGTGTCGTGCGCGAGGTCGGGCGCCACCTTGACGCGGCGCTGCCCCGGCAGGTAGGTCCACGCGCGGCGGTCCTTGGCTCCGATGTCGAGCGGGTCGACGATCATCAGCGCCTCGCCGGCGCGGCGCGCCGGGCCTGTGTAGGTGAGCTTGATGCGCCAATAGATGTCGGACGCCTTGTTCGGGTCCCAGTACGGGAACTCCTGGTTGCTCAGGCCCTCGGTGGCCAGCGCGGTGTGGCCGGCGGCGTCGACGTTGAGGTTGCGGTACTTCGACTCGTAGGCCTGGCCGTTGAAGCGCACCAGGTGGTTCCACATCGCCTCGTAGCCGGTCTTCGGGATCGGGAACGGAAAGCCCGCGTGCGCGCCCTCGATCGAGCGGCCGTCGTTCAGCGTCCTGGCCTTCACCGCGTTCTTGGCGGTGTTGTCGGCCACCCACTTAGGAAACGCGACGCTGCGGTGCGTCGGGTAGACGTCGACGCGGAACGTCGGGTACTTCTGCAGCAGCGCCTTGGTGCCTTCGGTGAGCTGCGCGGCGTGCTGCGCCATGTTCTTGGCGTCGATCGTCAGGCGCGGCTTCTCGCCGGCATACGGATTGGGGCGGATGCCGTCTCCGGCCTTGAAGGCGGCCGGCGGCGTGGTCAGCCCGCCGCTGTACGCGGGAATGGTGCCGTCCTTGTTGCCGGCGACTTCGGCGCCGATGGGGGTGAGGGTGGTGCCGAGTGCCTTGGCTTCGTCGGCGCTGATGGCGGCGAACGCTGCGCCGCTGCAGGCGAGCGCGGCCGCGGCCGCGGCCAGCCGCTTGAATCGAGTCTGCATGGTGTCTCCTGTCAGAACGTGGTCTTGAACGTCAGGCTGACGAACCCGCGGTCGCGCAGGAACGTGGTCAGCCCGTTGGTCGACGTCACCGCGGTCCCGTTGTCCTTGTAGCGGCCGACGTAGTCGATGTACTTGAGGTCGAAGCGGTACTTCTGCTGCACGTCGGCCGACACGCCGACCGTGTAGTTGCCGAGGCCCTCGTTGCCGCCGAACACGGTGGCCGCGTTGCCGGCGATGCCCACCGCGTAGGTGAGCGGCGCCGACAGGTCCACACCCGGGAACACCTGGAACCAGGTGGGCGTGAAGGCGACGCCGACGCCCCAGTAGTCCCTGGTCGCGCAACCGTCCCACTTGTCCTTGGCCGCTGCGGTGGCGGTGGCATTGCACGGCGCGAAGCCGATCGCGTTGAACAGGTTGGCGCCGCTGCTGACGGTGTTCCAGCGCGAGTACTGCAACTCGGCGGCCCAGGTGGCGGCGTCGAACAGCGGCGTCTTGGGCGTCGTGCCGAGCACGTTGACCAGCGCGTGCGTGGTGTCGCCGCGCGGGCCCTTGGTCTCGCCCTGCGCGGGCAGCCCCGGCGCGACGCCGAGCACCTGCGCGCTCAGCGGCGTGTTCAGGCG
>DATIFD010000650.1:0-3855 GCA_035455385.1 Burkholderiaceae bacterium | reverse complement strand
TGGCAGGCGGCGGACCCAGGCAATCGCCCGGTCACCGTGGCCGAATCGAGGTCTTCAGGACTTCGGTGCGTTGCCGCGTCGCTTGAGCCCAAAGCCCAGCAGACCGAGGCCGAGGCCGAACAAAGCCATCGAAGCAGGTTCGGGAACCCTCTGCGTGGGGCCGCTGCCCACCACGGCAATGTTCGACAGCGTCAATTGCGTCGGATTGACCGACCATGTGCCCGACGTCGCGCCGGAGGTCAGCTGGACGATGAACCAGTCCGGGTTGTAAGTCGGATCAGTGGGGTTGCCGTTACCGAAGTGCAAGTAGAGGTACAGGCTCGAGTAGGCATCCCACAGACTCGACGCGAGCGACCATGTCCCCGACGAAGCGGAGACGCCCGTGATGTCGAGGGAGCCACCGTTCGAGTTCGTGGTGTCCCGGTCAAGAAGCGTCCCACCCACCGTCGATGCGATGTCGCCATCACCCAGGTTACCCAGGCCTGTGGCCGTGCAGGCCGCCGCCGGGTCGACGGTCACGGTGCGCGTACCCGTCGGGCCACCACAGGTCAGCGCATGAGCGGACCCAGCGACCAGCGTAACGGCCGCGACGCCGGCCAGCTTGTTTGCGATTCGCACTTCTACTCCCGATGTGAAATCTTTCACTGATGCCCTATTACAGCAACGCAGGTACCCCAGGACAACCCCGCAGCCGTGGGGCGTTGGATCCCGACGGCCTGTGTTGTCGTCGCCTGAAGACTTTGCGACCTGCTCACCCGCAGGCGCCGATGTAGCCGCAGGTGGTGCAGAACTCGCAACCATCCTTGTGGATCAGCGTCGGGTTCGCGCACTCTGGGCAGCGCGCACCGGTGATGGTCGGCGCCGACGTGTCGCCATTGCGCGGTTTGTCGGCAGGCGTCTGCAGGATGCCCATCGCGTTGAGCGGGAAGCCCGATGCATCCAGCACGCCGAGCATCGCGTAGCGGTGGATCACCAGCCGCGCGATGTAGGCCACCGTCGACGGCCACAATTGCTGGCGTCGCTCGCCGGGCACCGACGCCATGAAGTGCCCCAGCGGCTCGCCCACGTTGAGCAACTTGCGCAGCTTCATGCCGATCCACGCCGGGTCCATCACGCGCATGTCGAGCGACAGCAGGCGCGCCAGCCCGTCGAGCGCGCGCGGGTAGTTGCCCGAGAAGCCGATGGCGCACGGCCGCGTGACGAAGCCGCCGCCCTCGCCCACCGGCAGCTGCACTTCCTTCAGCGTGACGGTGAACTCCTCGCCGCTGGCCGGGTTGCTGACGTCGACCGCCCAGGCCAGCGTGCCCGAGGTGCCGGTGCGCGGCTCGTCGCGGCTGAACATGGCGTCGATCACCGGCGTCGAGCCGCCCTCCTGCAGCGCGCCAAGCTGCTCGCAGCGCCAGCGGATCACCGCCGCGGTGGCGGCCACCACGCCGGGGAACAGCCGCGGCTCGCCGTGGGGCGGCATCGGCATCTCGAACGAGCGCTCCTCCGACACGGTGGCCAGCGCGTCGAGCTTGAGCTTCAACCACGCCGCGTCGTTGGCGCGCATGTCCATCGACAGCGTCTTGGCCAGCGCGGCCAGGCCGCGCGGCTGCTCCGCGCCGTTGACCCACACCTCGAACGGCAGGTTGCGCGCGAACAGCCCCGACTCGGGGCCCGCCTCGGCCGGCAGCTCGCCGACGAACAGCGAGAACTCGCCGTGCGGGTACTGGATCATGTAGCTCCACGCCGGGTTGCCGCCGGGGAAGTCGGGCCGGCTCGGCCAGCGCAGCGACGCCAGTACCGGCGCGGGCAGCCGCTCCACCCGCAGCCGCTGGTTGGTGCTGTCGGTGGCCACCAGCTGCGGGGCCTTGGCGGCCTGCGTCTCGACGCTGAGCACGGCACCGAGCACCGGGTTCGGGCGATAGGTGGCCAGCCCCTTCAGGCCCGACTTCCAGGCGGTGAAGTACAGACCCTGGAAGTCGGCATACGGATAGTCGGCCGGCACGTTGACCGTCTTGCTGATCGACGTGTCGACGAACGGCGCCACCGCGGCGACCATCGCCGCGTGGTCTTCGGCGCTCATCTGCAGCGCGGTGACGAAGGCGTCGCCCAGCGGCGCGTCGGGGCCCTTCACGTAGCGGTGCAGGCGCCACGCGTGATCCTCGACGGCGTACTCCTTGAACATGCCGTCGGGCTCGCGCTTGCGGCGCGTGTAGCTCCACGAGAACGGCGGCTCGATGCCGTTGCTCGCGTTGTCGGCGAATGCCAGGCTGATGGTGCCGGTGGGCGCGATCGACAGCAGGTGCGAGTTGCGGATGCCCTGTGCGCGGATCTTGTCCTTCAGCGCCTGCGGCAGCCGCGACGCGAAGCTGCCGCGCGACAGGTACAGATCGGCGTTGAACAGCGGAAACGCGCCGCGCTCGCGCGCCAGGTCGGCCGACGCGTCGTAGGCGGCATCGCGCATCACTGCAGCGATGCGCGCCGCTTCGGCACGCGCCTCGGGCGTGTCGTAGCGCAGCCCGAGCATGATCAGCGCGTCGCCCAGACCGGTGAAGCCGAGCCCGATGCGGCGCTTGGCGCGCGCCTCGGCCTGCTGCTGCGGCAGCGGCCACACGGTGGCATCGAGCACGTTGTCGAGCATGCGCACGCTCACCTTCACGACCTCGACGAAAGCCTCCTCGCGGAAGCGCGCGTCCGGCTCGAACGGCGAATCGACGAAGAACGTGAGGTCGATCGAGCCGAGGCAGCAGCAGCCATAGGCCGGCAGCGGTTGCTCGCCGCAGGGATTGGTCGACTCGATGCGCTCGCAGTAGCCGAGGTTGTTGTCGGCGTTGATGCGATCGATGAACAGCACGCCGGGCTCGGCGTGGTCGTAGGTGGACCGCATGATCTGGTCCCACAGGTCGCGCGCGCGCATGCGGCGATAGACCCAGAGCCCATCGCTGCGCCGTTGCGCGCCGGCGGCCTTCTGCGTCGCGCTCGGCTCGGCACGGTGCACCAGCTCGAACTCGCGGTCGTCCTCGACCGCACGCATGAAGGCGTCGGTCACACCGACCGAGATGTTGAAGTTGGTGAGGTCGCCGGCGTCCTTGGCGTGGATGAACTCCTCGACGTCGGGATGGTCGCAACGCAGCACGCCCATCTGGGCGCCGCGCCGGCTGCCGGCGGACTCCACCGTCTCGCACGAGCGGTCGAACACGCGCATGTAGCTCACCGGGCCCGACGCGCTGCTCTGCGTGGTGCCGACCCACGCGCCCTTGGGCCGGATGCGCGAGAAGTCGTAGCCCACGCCGCCGCCGCGGCGCATCGTCTCGGCCGCCTCGGCCAGCGCGATGTAGATGCCGGGGTAGCCCTCCTCGGGCTCGGTGATCGAATCGCCCACCGGCTGCACGAAGCAGTTGATCAGCGTGGCGCCCAGCGCGGTGCCGGCGGCCGAGTCGATGCGTCCGGCGGGAATGAAACCGCTGCGCTGTGCGTCGAAGAAGCGCGCTTCCCACTGCGTGCGCAGCGCCGGCGCTTCGAGCGCGGCCAATGCCCGCGCGACGCGCGCGCGCACGTCGTCGACGCTGCGCTCGTCGCCCTTGGCGTACTTCTCGAGCAGCACCTCCTCGCTGATCGGCTGCGCGGGCAGCGCTGCCGGCGCGGCCGACTCCTCGTGCGACCCGTTGGGGCGGGCGACTTCGCTCATCGTGGGTGTCTCCAACTGCTTTGCTATTGTGAACGCTGGCGTGGCGCCAGCCAAACGGTGCCCTGATGACCCGGCCACCGCAGCGGCGGTGCGCGGCTCGGCATCACGATGTCGTTCGCGGGCCGCAACGATGGCCCCGACACGGCGCTGTTGCATCGCCGCTGGAGGCGTCCCATCGGCGG
>DATIFD010000649.1:0-8050 GCA_035455385.1 Burkholderiaceae bacterium | reverse complement strand
GACGGTGCGCGGCCAGCGCGCCGGCGATGTCGACCTCACCACCACCGGCGCTGCCGAGTCGGGCGCGGCGGCGTTCGCCGAGGCCGGCGTGACGCCGCGCGACATCCAGTACGCATCGATCTACGACAGCTTCACGATCACCGTGCTGCTGCAGATCGAGGACCTCGCCTTCTGCAAGAAGGGTGACGGCGGCCGCTTCGTCGCCGACGGCAACCTGATCTCCGGCGTCGGCCGTCTGCCGTTCAACACCGACGGCGGCGGGCTGTGCAACAACCACCCGGCCAACCGCGGCGGCATCACCAAGGTGATCGAGGCCGTGCGCCAGCTGCGCGGCGAGGCGCACCCGGCGGTGCGGGTGAAGAACTGCGCGCTGGCGCTGGCGCAGGGCACCGGCGGCAACCTCGGTGCGCGGCATGCGAGCTCGACGCTGATCCTCGAAAGGGGCTGACCGATGGGCGAGCGCATTCCCCCGTCGCCGGGCATCGGCCCCGACAACGAAGCCTTCGTCGCCGCGGCAAGAGAAGGCCGCTTCGTGCTGCGTTGGTGCGACGACTGCGGCAAGACGCACTGGTACCCGCGCGCGGTCTGTCCGCATTGCATGAGCAGCCGCACGCAATGGAAACCCGCCAGCGGCCGCGGCACTGTGTATTCGTATTCGACGATGCAGCGCGTCGATCCGCCGTTCACGCTGGCGTACGTCACCCTCGACGAGGGGCCGACGATGCTGACCAACCTGGTCGGCGACGGCCCGTACCGCATCGGCATGCGGGTCGCGGTGCGGTTCGTGGCCAGCGAAGACGGCACGCCGGTGGCGGTGTTCGCGCCGATGCCATGACCCACCCCCGATGCGGCCTTGCGGCCGCGCACCGCGCCGTCGCGGAGCTCCGGCGGTTCGCGAGGCGTTCGGGTCTGCGCAGGCAGACCCTCACGTCCACGCTCACCCCCTCGAGGGGGCGACGCCAGCGTACCGGCAGAGTCGGATCCGCGGCGTCCGCTTGATCGCCATGCAACGCAGTTTCGGGCATTGGCTGACGGTCATCGCGATGATCTTGGCGTTGCAGACCGCGGCGGTCGCCGCCGACGCGCTCAAGCCGGTCACGGTCGCCCAGGGCCTGGAGAACCCCTGGTCGCTGGCCTTCCTGCCCGACGGCCGCATGCTGGTCACCGAGCGGCCGGGGCGGCTGCGCATCGTCGACAAGAGTGGCGCGTTGGGTCGGCCGATCGGGGGTCTGCCGGCCATCTACGTCGGTGGACAGTGCGGTCTGCTCGACGTCGCGCTCGATCCGAAGTTCGCCGACAACGGACTCGTCTACTTCAGCTACGCCGAGCCGGCCAGCACCCACGACGGCGGCAACAGCACCGCGGTGGCGCGCGGCCGGCTCGTCGGCAACGCGCTGGCCGACGTGCGGAGGATCTTCGTGCAGCGGCCCAAGGTATCGAGCAGCGCGCACTGTGGTGGCCGCCTGGTGTTCGGGCGCGACGGCCGGCTGTTCGTCACGCTGGGCGAGCGCTTCTCGCGCAAGGAGGATGCGCAGACGCTCGACAACCACCTCGGCAAGATCGTGCGCATCGAGCCCGACGGCTCGGTGCCGGCCGACAACCCGTTCGTCGGCCGCGCCGGCGCGCTGCCCGAGATCTGGAGCCTCGGCCACCGCAACGTGCAGGGCGCGGCGATCCATCCACAGACGGGCGAGCTGTGGGAGAGCGAGCACGGGCCCCAAGGCGGCGACGAGATCAACGTGATCGAGCGCGGCAAGAACTACGGCTGGCCGCTCGTCACCTTCGGCCGCAACTACGTGATCGGCACGCGCATCGGCGAGGAGGGCCCCAAGCCCGGCTTCGAGCAGCCGCTGAAGACCTGGGTGCCGACCTCGATCGCGCCCAGCGGCATGGCGTTTCTCACCAGCGACCGCTACCCCGGCTGGGAGGGCAGCCTGTTCATCGGCGCGCTGCGTGGCCAGGCGCTGGTGCGCCTCACGCTGGACGGCCGCCGCGTGACCGGCGAGGAGCGCCTGCTCGAAGAGCTGAACGAGCGCATCCGCGACGTGCGGCAAGGGCCCGACGGCTGGCTCTACGTGGTCACCGACAGCAGCAACGGGCGCATCATCCGGCTGCAACGCTGACGGCGCGTCGGCCCTGCAGGCCGCGGCTCACGCGTTGCGCGCGGCGATGATCAGCACCGGCATTTCGAAGGCGACGCTGCCGTCGCGCTGCACGAACGGCGCGAGCGCGCGCCGCGCCCCGTGCAGGAGGCGCTCGAACTGCGCGTCGTCGAGCAGGCCGCCGAGCGTCCAGATGCAGGCACGCTCGGTCGACACCATCGCGTCGATCGATGCGAAGCGCACCGTGGCGCTGCGCCGCAACACCTCGGCATGCGCGAGGTCGGCCTGCCGGGCGAGCCCGGCCAGCAACTGTGCATCGCCGATCGCGAACGGCGCGCGAAACGCGCCGGCCACGCGCTCGCCGAACAACGTCTGCAGCAGCGCGGCCAGCGCGCCGTAGCCGGGCGAGCGTTCGACCGCGTCGCACACCGCCACCGCCAGGCGGCCGCCGGGCCGCAGCACGCGCTGCATCTCGCACAGCGCGCGCACGCGATCGTCGAAGAACATCAGGCCGAACTGGCTGACCACCGCGTCGACGCTGGCGTCGGGCAGCGGCAGCGCCTCGGCGCGGCCGTCGATCCACTCGATCGGTGCGTCGAGCCGCCTCGCCACCGCGAGCATCTCGGGGCTGGCGTCGAGCCCGAGCACGGCGCCGGCGGGTCCGACGCGCTCGGCGACCGTGCGCGTCAGCGCACCGGTGCCGCAGGCCACGTCGAGCACGCGTTGCCCGGCGGCGAGGCCGGCCGCGTCGGCCACCAGGCGGGCGAACGGCAGGAACAGCGCCGGCACGAACTCGGCTTCGTACACCTCGGCCGGCGGCCGGGTGGGTGATGCGGTGATCGCGGTCATACGGGCTCCTTCGCGGCGTGGCCGTAGGATCGGCGCTGCAACGCCGCGCGGCCATGACCGAAGCACCGAATCGCTTGCCCGATCGTCCGCACCCGCTCGATCCGCCCGCGCCGGACGTGCTGTCCGACGTGCTGCGCACGATCCGGCTCAGCGGCTCGATGCTGTTCCTGGTCGAGGCCAGCGCGCCGTGGAAGACCCACGCGCCGGCCACGCGCACGTTTGCGCGCCGCGTGATGCCGCAGGCGCAGCACCTCGTCTCGTACCACATCGTGCTGCAGGGCCAGTGTTGGGCCGGGCTGGCCGGCGAGCCGCTGCAGCTGCTGCGCGAGGGCGACGGCCTGGTGGTGCCGCAGGGCGACGCCTACGCGCTGGCGTCGGCGCCCGACGCGCCGCCGAGCTATAGCGACGACGACGCGGTGGCGTTCTTCCGCGGCATGTCCGCCGGCGAGCTGCCGTCGGTGGTGCGCGAGGGCGGCGGCGGCGAGCGCACGTCGTTCGTCTGCGGCTTTCTCGGCTGCGACGCGCGGCCGTTCAATCCGATCCTGTGGGCGCTGCCGCGCGTGATCCATCTGCGCCGCGTGGCGCAGCCCGGCGACCGGCTGTCGCACCTGCTGGCCTACGCGACCGAGGAGCTGCGCGAGCACGGCCCCGGAGGACGCGACGTGCTGCTGCGCCTGTCCGAGCTGATGTTCGTCGAGGTCGTGCGCCGGCATCTGGCCAGCGCGGTGCCCGAGCCCGCCGGCTGGCTGGCCGCGCTGCGCGACCCGCTGGCCTCGCGCGTGCTGGCGTGCATGCATGCGCAGCCCGCGCGGCCGTGGACGCTCGACTCGCTGAGCGAGGCCAGCGGCGCGTCGCGCAGCACGCTGGCCGAGCGCTTTGCGCAGCTGGTCGGGCAGCCGCCGATGCAGTACCTGGCCGGCTGGCGCATGCAGCTGGCCGCGCGCCTGCTGGCCGAGAACAGCATGAAGGTGCAGTCGATCGCCGAGTCCGTGGGCTATGCGTCGGAGGCTGCGTTCAGCCGCGCGTTCAAGAAGCACACCGGCGCGTCGCCGCAGGCCTGGCGGCAACGCTGACGGCGCGGGAACGCCGTCGCCCGCCGTAGCCGGAGTAGCATCGACGCCGTGCCTGCGCCGGGAGCTGCGTTTGTCCGCGTCGAGGACGATTTCGTGGTGGGACTCGCTGTGCCTGCAGCTGTATGTCGCGGCGCCCGCCATGGCGTGGGGCGTGGTCGCGCCACAGCGGCTCGGCGTGCGGCTGGTCGTGTGGCTCGACTGGGGGCGGCGCACGCGGGCGTTCCTCGCCGCGCTGCGCGCGCGCTACGGCTGCGACTACCTGTGGGTGAACTTCGCGTTGCGCCGCACGCTGCTGGTGCTGGACCCGGCCGGAATCGACGCGCTGCTCGGCAGCGAGGCCAACGCGGCCGATCCCTGGCTGAAGAAGCGCGCGCTGTCGCGCTTCGTTCCCGATGCCGTGATCGTTTCGCGCGACGAGCCCTGGCGCGAACGCCGCGCCTTCAACGAATCGGTGCTTGCACTGGGCCAGCCGCATCCGCAGCGCGAGGGCTTCGCGCGCATCGCCGCGGCGGAGGTCGAGCACCTGCTCGCGGCCGGTCGCGACAGCCTCGTCTGGGCCGACTTCGAGCGGCTGGCCGAGCGCGTCGCGCACCAGGTGCTGCTCGGAGCGGGCTGCGTCGCGCCGCAGGCGAGCGTGCAGCTGGCGCGGCTGGCCGGCCTGGCCAACTGGCTGCTGCGCCACGGGCCGGCGTTTCGCGCGTTCCATGCATGGCTCGGGCGCGAGCTCGCCACCCGTCGCGGCAGCGATGGCGCGGCGCCGTGCCCGGTGCGCGACGCCGCACAGCGCATGGCCACTGCCGGGCCGGACCTCGCCGTGCCGTCGCAGGTGGGATTCTGGTTCTTCGTGCTCAAGGATGCCATCGAGTTGCACGTCGCACGCACGCTGGCATTGCTCGCCGCGCATCCGGCGGCCCAGGAGCGCGCGTCTGCGCAGGCGCGCGCTGCGGGCACGCAGGCGGCCGCAGAGGCGATCGACGGTCAGCACTTCCTGGAAGATTGCCTGCGCGAGCAGCTGCGTCTGTGGACACCGGTGCCGCTGCTGCTGCGGGAGGCCAAACGGTGCTTCGGGCTGCCCGGCGCGATCGAGGTGCCGTCCGGGCGTCAGCTGCTGGTGCACGCCGCCTTCCACCACCGCGACCCGCAACGGTTCGGCGGGCGCGCCGACCGTTTCCTGCCCGACGCGGTGGCCGATGGGCCACCGCTGCTCGTGTTTAGCCTCCATCGGCAGGCGTGCGCCGGCGAGACGCTGGTGCGCTTCGTGCTGAAGGCGGTGCTGGCCGCGTTGCTGGCGCGCGCGCGCTTCGCGCCCGTGCAGCCGGCGCTGGGCTCTGGCGACCTGCCGCTGCAGATCGACCACTTCGCACTGAAGCTGCGGATCGAGCCCGTAGCGCACGGCGGAGGTTGAGGCGATGAGCAGCCCGGCGCGAACGCTCGAACGCCGCCAGCTGACGGTGATGCTGTGCGATCTGGTGGCGTGGACCGCGCTGGCGCAGCACCTCGACCCGGAGGAACTGGCCGAGGTGATCCAGGCCTACCGCCAGCGCTGTGCCGAGACCGTCGCCGCGCACGGCGGCACGATCGCGCAGTACGTCGGCGACGGCGTGCTCGCGTACTTCGGCTACCCGCGCGCGCACGAAGACGATGCCGAGCGGGCGATCCGCGCGGCGCTGGCGATTGCGGTGGCCGAACACTCGGCGAGCGGCGACTCCAACGTCCACATCGGCATCGCCACCGGCACGGTGGTGGTCAGCGGCGGCGAAGCCGCCGGGCACGGCGCCGCCCGCAGCGCCGAGGCCGAGGTGTCGGCCGTGGGCAGCGCGCTGAACCTGGCGGCACGGCTGCAGCCGCTGGCCGAGCCCGGCATGGTCGTGGTGTCGGCCGAGACGCGTCGCCTCGCCGGCGGGCTGTTCGAGTATCGCGACCTCGGCCGCCACGTGCTGAAGGGCTTCGATGGCCCCGTGCCGGCGTGGCAGGTGGTCGGCGAGCGCGGCGTGCGCAGCCGTTTCCACGCGCTGCGCGCATCCAACCTCACGCCGTTCGTCGGCCGCCAGGCCGCGCTCGACGCGATGCAGCGCGCGTGGGACGCGGTGCGCGGCGGCGCCGGCCAGGCCGTGCTGGTCACCGGCGAGCCGGGCCTCGGCAAGTCGCGCCTGGCCGAGGTGGTCGACGGCCGCATCGTCGGCCGCGACTGCCTGCGCCTGTGGTACTACTGTTCGCCCAACCTGCAGGGCAGCCCGTTCGCGCCGGTGATCCGCTACCTGAGCTTCGCGGCCGGGCTGTCCGACGGCGACGACGGCCCGACCCGGCTCGCCAAGCTCGCCGCCTTCCTGCCCGAGGCGCTGCGCCGCAGCGACGACGCGCTGCCGCTGCTGGCCGGCCTGCTGGCCATCGATGCGCCATCGGTGGCGCTGCCGGCCATGTCGCCGCAGCGTCACCGCCAGCGGCTGCTGCAGGCGCTGATCGCGCTGCTGCGCGAGCATGCGCAGCGCGGTCCGGTGCTGCTGGTGGTCGAGGATCTTCACTGGATCGATCCTTCGAGCGACGAGCTGATGGGGCTGATCGTCGATGCGCTGCCGGCCATGCGGCTGCTCCTGGTGCTGACGGCCAGGCCCGAGTTCCAGCCGCCGTGGGACGAGCGGGCGCATCTGCAGCAACTGCCGCTGGCGCCGCTGGGCCGCGACGAAACCCGCACGATGATCGACCTGCTGTGCGGCGAGCGCGCGCTGCCGGCCGCGACGGTCGAGCAGATCGCCGAGCGCACCGACGGCCTGCCGCTGTTCGTCGAGGACCTGACGCGCGACCTGCTCGAACACGACCTGGCGACGCCGGCCGGCATCCCGGCGACGCTCAGCGACTCGCTGATGTCGCGCCTCGACCGGCTCGGCTCGGCGAAGGCCGTGGCGCAGATCGGCGCCGTGATCGGGCGCGAGTTCTCGCACGAGCTGCTGACCAAGATCGCCGGCCGCGACGAAGAGACGCTGAGAGAAGACCTGCTGCGCCTGGTCGGCGCCGGCCTGCTGGTGAGCCGCCGGCCCGGCGCGGTGCCGGTCTACTCGTTCAGGCATGCGCTGGTGCGGGACGCCGCCTATGCGAGCCTGCTGAAGAAGGAGTCGGCGGCGCTGCACGGCCGCATCGCACACGCGCTGGCCGAGGACTTCGCCGAGACCGCCGCGGCCGAGCCGGAGGTGCTGGCCAGCCACTACGCAGCGGCTCACGACCACGCGAATGCCGTGCACCATCTGGTGCTGGCGGCCAGGCTGTCGGCGCGCCGCTGCGGGTTCGTCGAGGCGATCGCGCACCTCGAGCGGGCGCTGCAGCTGCTGGCCGCACAGCCGGCCTCGGCGCAGCGCGCTCGGCTCGAACTGCGCGTGCAGCTCGCGCTCGGCGGCGTCTACGCCGAGCATCGCGGCTTCGCGTCGGGACCGTGCGCATTGGCCTACGACCGCGCGCTCGCGCTGTGCCGCGAGCTCGACGACCCGCCGGAGATCTTCGCGGTGCTGTCGGGCATCGGCGCGGTCGAGATCACGCGCGCCGGCTTCGCGCGCTGCCGCGCGCTGGCCGAGGAGACGCTGCAGCGCGCGGCCGGGCAGTCGGCGCTGTCACCTTACGTGATGGGCCACCTGCTGCTCGGCGGCACGCAGTTCCTGTGCGGCGAGCTCGACGCGGCGCGCCGCAACCTCGACGAGGCGCTGCGCATCTACGAGCAGCAGCACGCCGCGGGCCGGCCGGCACGCCAGGTGATGTACGTGCAGGACCAGAAGTCCACCGGCTTGTGCTACCTCGCACTGGCACTGACGATCGGCGGCCGGCCCGCCGCCGGGCGGCGCGCCGCGCTGCAGGGGCTGGCGCACTCCGAGGGCCTCGGCGGCGCACACACGGTCAACTTCTCGCTGTGCTATCTGGCGGCGACGCTGCACATCCAGCGCGACCGGGAGGGAGCGCTCGCGCGTGGGCTGCAATCGCTGCAGGCGGCGCGCGATCAGGGCTTCGCGACCTGGATCGGTCCGTCGGAGGCGATCGTCGGCG
>DATIFD010000648.1:0-3127 GCA_035455385.1 Burkholderiaceae bacterium | reverse complement strand
GCACCAACAAGCGCTTCAAACTGCTCTCCGAAGGCATTCCGGCAAAGCGACTCTCGACCGCGTTCGACAGCGTGACGCTCTACGGCAACGACCCGGCGCTGCGGCCCGACATCTACGGCAAGGTCGGCAACTCGGGCGTGTCGATCGCAACCCTCGACGATCTCAAGGTCCTGTATTCGGGCTTCGACCTGTGCGCGCCGAACAACTCGGTGTCGATGACCATCAACGGTCCCGCGCCGACGATCCTGGCGATGTTCATGAACGCCGCGATCGACCAGCAGCTCGACCGGTTCTTGGCGGACAACGGTCGCGAGCCCACCGACACCGAGGCGCAGAAGATCCGCGAGTGGACGCTGTCGAACGTGCGCGGCACCGTGCAGGCCGACATCCTGAAGGAAGACCAAGGCCAGAACACCTGCATCTTCTCCACCGAGTTCAGCCTCAAGGTGATGGGCGACATCGCCGAGTACTTCGTGCACCACGACGTGCGCAACTTCTATTCGGTGAGCATCAGCGGCTACCACATCGCCGAGGCCGGCGCCAACCCGATCAGCCAGCTTGCGTTCACGCTGTCCAACGGCTTCACCTTCGTCGAGGCGTATCTGGCGCGCGGCATGCACATCGACGACTTCGCGCCGAACCTGAGTTTCTTCTTCAGCAACGGCATGGACCCGGAGTACACCGTGCTCGGCCGGGTCGCCCGGCGAATCTGGGCTGTGGCCATGCGCGACCGCTACGGCGCCAACGAGCGCAGCCAGAAGCTCAAGTACCACTGCCAGACCAGCGGCCGCTCGCTGCACGCGCAGGAGATCGCGTTCAACGACATCCGGACCACGCTGCAGGCGCTGATCGCCACCTACGACAACGCCAACAGCCTGCACACCAATGCGTACGACGAGGCGATCACCACGCCCACCGAGGAAAGCGTGCGCCGCGCGATGGCGATCCAGCTGATCATCAACCGCGAGTGGGGCCTGGCCAAGAACGAGAACCCCAACCAGGGCGCCTTCGTCATCGACGAGCTGACCGAACTGGTCGAGGAGGCGGTGCTGGCCGAGTTCGAGCGCATCGCCGAGCGCGGTGGCGTGCTCGGCGCGATGGAGACCGGCTACCAGCGCGGCAAGATCCAGGAAGAAAGCCTCCACTACGAGATGCTGAAGCACACGGGCGAATACCCGATCGTCGGCGTCAACACCTTCCGCAATCCACATGGCGACCCGTTGCCCGCGCACATCGAGCTGGCGCGCTCCACCGAGGACGAGAAGCAGTCCCAGCTGAGGCGGCTGCGCGAATTCCACGGCCGCCATGCGGGCGTTGCCCCCGTGATGCTCAAGCGCCTGCAGCAGGCCGTGATCGACGACGGCAACGTCTTCGCGGTGCTGATGGAGGCCGTCCGCTGCTGCTCGCTGGGGCAGATCACGTCGGCGCTGTTCGAGGTCGGCGGCCAGTACCGGCGAAGCATGTAACGCGCATCCACACAAGGGGGGACGCGGCCACTCGGACAATCCCTCGACGGACGCCCATGCCCCATGGCGCGCGCCGCGTCCGAATTCCATAATTCCCCCATGTCGCGCCTGGGGGCAACATCGAAAGGGCTGCGTCTGGCGCGCAAGGCGTGGCAGCTGTTGCATCAGGATTCGGCGCGCTCCGTCGAGCTGGCGCGCGAAGCGCTGCAGGACGCCCAGGCGCACGACGACGTTCCGGGGCAGGCCTGGGCACGTCTGGCCATCGGCTATCACCTGCTGCATTTCGGCACGCCGGCCGAAGCCGCCGCCGAGTTGTCTGCTGCGCAGACGCAGTTCGAGCAGCTCGACGACCAGCCCGGGTACATCCTGGCGGGCACGGGGCTGGCGCGCTGCCTGTGGCGTGAGGGTCGCTTCGCGGCGTCGCTCGAGCAGGTGCTGCCGCTCCGGGAGCCAGGCCTGCGAGTGCTGCGACACGAGCAGCGCGGCGTGCTGCTCAACACCATCGCGGGCTGCTACTCCGCACAGGGTCGCTCGGAGCAGGCGTTTGCCTACATGTACCAGGCGCTGCGCGACTCCGGCCCGACGCACGGCCGCGGATTCGACGCCGTGCTGTACTGCAACCTGGCGCACGAGTTGCAGCAGATCGGCGACTACCACGAAGCGCTGCGCTACCTCGACCAGGGCATCTCACGCAGCAGCGGGTTGAACAACCCGGGCCTGCTGTCGGTGCTGCTCGTCAACCGCATCATCTGCCTGACCGAGCTCGATCGCGCCCAAGAGGCGATGCTCGACGTGCTGCAGGTGCGCAATCTACCCCCCGGCCCGCAGGGCCGCGGCACCATGGCCACTTCGTTCGAGACGCTCGCGATCGCCGCCCTGCGCGCCGGCGAGCTGCGGGCCGGTCGCGAGCTGGTCGAGCTGGCGCGGGGGGCGCCGCATGGCGACATCCCCGACGAGCACGTCGAGCTCGCGATCGCCTCGGCGCTGCTCGAAGGACAACAGGGGCACTGGGCTGCCGCGCTGCAAGCGCTCGACGAGGCGCTGCCGCTGGTCGGTGCCGACGACGCCGACGCCGCCGAAGGGCTGAGCCTGCGCGTGCGCTGCATGTACTTCCTGCTACGCTCGGAGATCCACGAGCAGCTGGGTGACACCGCGCAGGCGCTGGCGCACATGCGCATCTGGCAGCAGTTGCACGTGGCGCGCGCGCACCTGGCCTCGCGCGCGCGCTACCAGGCTGCGGCGCTGCAGACCGAGCTGATCCGCCTGCAGCACAAGCTCGACGAGCAATCGTCGCAGCGACGCAGCACCGAACGCGCCAGGGTCGAGCTGGAAACCGCCAACGCGCAGCTGTCGCGCAAGATCGCCGAGGTGCAGTCGCTGCAGTCGGCCCTGCAGGAGCAGGCGGTGCGCGACGCGCTGACGGGCTTGTTCAACCGACGCTATCTCAACGAGACGCTGCCCACCGCGCTGGCGCTGGCCCAGCGCGAGCACCAGGCGCTGGCGGTGGCGATCATCGACCTCGATCACTTCAAGTCGGTCAATGACCGCTACGGCCACGGCGCCGGCGACACGCTGCTCGCGGCGTTCGGCCGTCTGCTCGCCGAGCACTGCCGCAAGAGCGACGTCGCCTGCCGCTATGGCGGCGAGGAGTTCTGCCTGCT
>DATIFD010000647.1:0-4753 GCA_035455385.1 Burkholderiaceae bacterium | reverse complement strand
GGCAAAGCCGGGGGCGGGTGTGCGTCGGCAGCGACATTGTGCGGCGCCGAGGGCGAGTGTGGACGGGCGAGAGTCCCTGCGGACTCTCGCCAGTCTCACGAGCAGGCCCGGCATGCAGGCCGGGCCGTGGAACGCAGGGCTCGTGGCCGCGCGCGCAAAGCGCGCGCTTCGTCCACTGACTCGCGGCGACTGTCCGAGCGCAGCGAACGCAGTGAGCGTAGCGAGTTTCGCCGCGGGCCACGAGACCGAGCACCGCAAGGAAGTCGGCCCGCAGGGACGACCGCCGTACACGAGCGCCGGCGCATACCCGCGCGCGGCTTTGCGCCGCACGGCTCATTGCAGGAATGCCGAACGTGACCTGGACCGTCATCAGCCAGGCCTTCGGGCTGGTGTTCGATCCCTACGTGCTGTGGATCATCCTGGCGTCGTCGCTGTTCGGGCTGTTCGTCGGTGCGGTGCCGGGGCTCACGGCGACGATGGCCACGGCGCTGCTGGTGCCGGTGACGTTCTTCATTCCGCCGGTGCCGGCGGTGGCGGCGATCGTCACCTGCACCGCGATGGCGATCTTTGCCGGCGACATTCCGGGCGCGCTGCTGCGCATCCCCGGCACGCCGGCGTCGGCGGCGTACACCGACGAGGCGTATGCGATGACCAAGAAAGGCCAGGCCGAGCTCGCGCTCGGCGCCGGCCTGGTGTTCTCGGCGATCGGCGGGCTGTTCGGCACCGCGGTGCTGATCGCGTTCGCGCCGGTGCTGGCCGAGGTGGCGCTGAAGTTCTCGTCGTTCGAGTACTTCTGGCTGGTCGTGCTCGGGCTGTCGGGCGCGGTGTTCATCGGCGCATCGAGCAAGCTCAAGGCGGTGACGTCGCTGATGCTCGGGCTGCTGGTGTCGGCGGTCGGCCTCGACAACCCCGGCGCGCATCCGCGCTTCACCTTCGGCAATGCCGAGCTGATGGGCGGCGTGTCGCTGATCCCGGTGATGGTGGGCATGTTCGCGGTGTCGGAGATCCTGCGCTACGTGACGTCGCTGCACCCGACGCCGCCGATTGCCGCCGAGAAGATCGGCAACGTGTTCAAGGGCATGTGGGAGCTGACCAAGAAGTACCGGTGGCAGCTCGTACGCGGCAGCGCGATCGGCACCGCGATCGGCATCCAGCCCGGCGCCGGCGCCGACATCGCGTCGTGGATCACCTACGCATCGAGCAAGCGCTTCTCGAAGGAGCCCGAGAAGTTCGGCACCGGCCACGTCGAGGGCATCGTCGAATCGGGCGCGGCCAACAATTCGGCGCTGGCCGGCGCCTGGGTGCCGGCGCTGGTGTTCGGCATTCCTGGCGACTCCATCACCGCGATCGCGATCGGCGTGCTCTACCTGAAGAACATGAACCCCGGGCCGACGCTGTTCATCAACAACCCGCAGAACATCTACGCGATCTTCCTGGTGTTCATCATCGCCAACATCATCATGGTGCCGCTCGGCTGGATGGCGATCAAGGTCGCCAAGACCGTGCTGCGTGCGCCGCAGAACCTGCTGATGCCGGTGATCCTGCTGTTCTGCGCGGTGGGCTCGTTCGCGATCAACAACACCGTGTTCGGCGTGCTGCTGATCCTGGTGTTCGGCCTGTTCTCGTTCGTGCTCGAGGAGAACGGCTTCCCCACGGCGCCGGCGATCCTGGGCGTGGTGCTCGGCGGCATGCTCGAGGAAAACCTCGTCACGTCGATGATCAAGTCCGACGGCGATCCGCTGGCGTTCTTCACGCGGCCGATCGCCGGCTTCCTGGCGGCCGTGACGTTCCTGATCCTCGGCTGGCCGCTGCTCGTGCGGCTGTGGCGCACGCTACGCCAGTGAGTCGAGCCGCCCGCCGCCGCGGGCGGCCCCAGCAACGCGCCGCGGGGCGCGCCGAGATGCCACCGAACCGGTGGTGAGTTACAGCGACGGCTTGGCGGTCGCGACCGTGGCCGGTTGCTTGTCGACCGCCTTGGCCGGCTGCGCCTTCTTGGTGGACGATGCGACCGCCTTCGCCGGGGCGGCTTTCGCCTGGGCCAGCGGCTTGTCCGGCACGTTGGCCTGCGCATCCTTGACGTCATCGGCCGGGCAGGCCAGCGCACCGGCACTCACGAACGCCAGCGCCATCGACAACAACCACTTCATGGCAACTCCCCTGCGAGGTCCTGCGGTGCCGCGCAGCCTAGGCCGGATCGCGCCGCGGATCAAGCCCCCCGTGTCTTGGCACGACGCGCGGCCGGACGGTGCTTGCCCGCGACCGCGTCGCGGCGCAGCCACGGCAGCTTGTGGCCCGACGCCAGCACCTGGCTGATGTCCTCGCGTGCGCTGTCGATCAGCTTCAGGCTGGCACGCTCGGCCTGCACCGGCTTGTGCGCGATCACCGCGTCGAGCACCGCGCGGTGCAGCGGCAGCGACGACGCCGGGCCGTTGAGCCGCGTGGTCGAAACCTCGAAGCTGGTGCGCAGCAGCGCGCCGATCGCTTTGCTCATCTGCACCATCATGCGGTTGCCGCCGGCACGCAGCAGCCCCTGGTGAAAGCGCAGATCGCTGGCGACGTAGTCGCCGCCGTGCTCGATGGCGCGCTTCATGCCGGCGTAAGCGGCTTCGATCTCGGCAATGTCGCCCGCCGTGGCGCGATCGGCGGCCATGCGCACCGCCGCCGGCTCGATCACGCGGCGCAGTTCCTGCAGGTCGCGCAGGAAGTCCTCCGTCAGGCCGGCATGCGTCTGCCAGGCCACCACGTCGGGGTCGAACCAGTTCCAGTTGTCGGCCGGCAGCACGCGCGTACCGACCTTGGGGCCCGCCACGAGCAAGCCCTTGGCCGCGAGCGACTTGACCGCCTCGCGCACCACCGTGCGGCTGACGCCGAAGGCCTCGCAAAGCATCGGCTCGGCCGGCAGCGTGCTGCCCACCGCGTAGCGACCGGCGACGATCGCCTCGCCGATACGATCGACGGTGTGGCCGTGCACGTTCTTGATCGCGCCCGCCGCCGCCGCACGGTGCGCCACCCGCGCCGACGGCGCGCGCGCGGTTGCCGACGTCGCGTCACGCGACATCAGGGTGGCCTTGCAGCCAGGCAAGCGCATCGCGCACCAGCGCAGCGGGCTCGCGCGCGATGTCGAGCGTCAGTGCGCATTCATCGGGCTGCGGCGGCTCGAGGGTGGCCAGCTGGCTGGCCAGCAGCGACGGCGGCATGTAGTGGCCCTGCCGCCCCGCCATGCGCTGCATCAGCAACGGCGGCGTCCCCGCGAGGTACAGCAGCGCGAGGTCGGGGGCCTGTGCGCGCAGCGTGTCGCGGTAGCTGCGCTTGAGTGCCGAGCACGACATCACCACCGGCCGGCCCTCGCGCCGGGCAGCACCGAGTCGCGCGCCCAGCGTGGCCAGCCAGCCCTGACGGTCGGCATCGGTCAGCGCGATGCCGGCAGCCATGCGCGCGACGTTGTCCGGCGGGTGGAAGGAATCGCCCTCGAGGAACTCGGCGTGCAGTTCGCGCGCCAGCGCCGCGCCGATCGTGCTCTTGCCGCTGCCGGACACGCCCATCACGACGATCGGTCGCACGACGTGGGCATCAACTGAGCCGCCGGCCGCTGGCGCGGTCGAACACGTGCGCATGCGCGGCCGCCACGCTCAGGTGCACGGTGTCGTCGGGTCGCGCCGCGGTGCGGCCGTGCGTCACCAGGGTCAACTGCGCATCGCCCACCTGCAGCAGCAGCTCGGTCTCGGCGCCGGTGGGTTCGACCACGAACACCTTGGCCGCGATGCCGGCGTCGGCCAGGCTCAGGTCGCCGGGGCGGATGCCGTAGCTCACCGGCTGACCGTCGCTGCCGGCCGCCGAGTCGGGCACCGGCCAGCGCGCGCCGAGCGCCTCGACGTACGCGCCGCTGCCGTTGCGACGCAGCGTGCCGGGCAGCACGTTCATCGCCGGCGAGCCGATGAACTGCGCGACGAACAGGTTGTGCGGCTTGTCGAACAGCTCCAGCGGCGTGCCGATCTGCTCGACGATGCCGTCGTGCATCACCACGATGCGGTCGGCCATCGTCATCGCCTCGATCTGGTCGTGCGTGACGTACACCGTGGTGGTCTTGAGCCGCTGGTGCAGCGCCTTGATCTCGGCGCGCATCGCCACGCGCAGCTTGGCGTCGAGGTTCGACAGCGGCTCGTCGAACAGGAACACCTTCGGGTCGCGCACGATCGCACGGCCCATCGCCACGCGCTGGCGCTGGCCGCCAGACAGCTCGCGCGGGTAGCGCTCGAGCAGCTGGTCGAGGTTGAGGATCTGCGCTGCGCGCTGCACCCGCTCGTCGGTGGTGGTCTTGTCGGCCCGGCGCAGCCGCAGCGAGAAGCCCATGTTCTCGCGCACGGTCATGTGCGGATACAACGCATAGCTCTGGAACACCATCGCGATGTCGCGGTCCTTCGACTCGAGGTCGTTGACGACACGGCCGTCTATCACGATCTCGCCGCCGGAGATCTCCTCGAGGCCGGCCAGCATGCGCAACAACGTGCTCTTGCCGCAGCCCGACGGCCCGACCAGCACGACGAACTCGCCGTCGGCGATGTCGAACCCGATGCCGTGGATCACCTCGACCTTGCCGAAGGCCTTGCGGATGTCGCGGAAGGAGACGGAGGCCACTTACTTGTTCTCCTTCGTGCCTACTATTGAGCACGCAAAGCCGCGGGCGGGTATGCGCCGGCGCTCGTGTGCGGCGTCCTCCGCTGCGCTCCGGATCCCTTCCGGTGCTCGATCTCGT
>DATIFD010000646.1:0-4382 GCA_035455385.1 Burkholderiaceae bacterium | reverse complement strand
GAGGCATTGGCCGTGGCCGGCAAGTTCGGCTCCACGCTGCGGCTGCTGCACGTGGTGGACGACGCCACGCTGACCGCCACCGCCGGCGTGATGGCGAGCAACGTCGGCGACTTGCTGGCCATACTGAGCGAAGGCGGCGAGAAGATCCTGGCCGACGCCAGGCGCGAGGCGCAGGCCGGCGGCGTGGCGGCCGAGACGTCGCTGCAGCACAGCTACAGCGGACGCATCAGCGACGTGATCGTCAAGGAAGCCGTCGACTGGAAGGCCGACCTGATCGTGATCGGCACCCACGGCCGTCGCGGCGCGGGCCGGCTGTTCCTCGGCAGCGACGCCGAGCAGGTGCTGCGCCTGGCGCCGGTGCCGGTGCTGCTGGTGCGCGCCACCGGCGCCGCGGGCTGACCGGCCGCGGTCCCCCCGCGCCACGGCGAGAATCCACGATACGTTCGACGGACATGCCCTACCGACTCACCTGGGAACCCCAGGGCGTATACCGCCAGTACTACGGCGACGTGACCATCGCCCAGCGACGCGAGTCGTTCGATGTGGTCTGCGCCGACCCTCGATTCGACGACCTGCGCTACGCCATCACCGACTACCTCGCCGTCGAGGCTTACGAGGTGACGCGCGAGTCCACGGCGGAGATCGCCGCGCTGCACGTGGGACCGCTGTTCACCAACCCGCGCCTCGTCATCGCCGCCGTCGCGGTGCGTCCGGACATCGTCGGCGCCATCCGCAGCTTCATCGGCCACGGCTTCACGACGAACCCCTATCGGGTCTTTGCCACCCTCGACGACGCCAGGCGCTGGACCGACAGCGTGTGCGCAGCCGGGCACGGCGCCTGACGACGAACACCGACACGCTCGCGAGCGCGAACCATGAGCCCCTCCGATGCCTTCCCCGACGCCGCACAGACGTGGAACAGGCGCTATGCCGGCGACGACTTCCTGTTCGGCACCGAGCCCAATGCCTGGCTGCGCGATCACGTCGACGCGCTGCCGCGCGCCGGGCGCGTGCTGTGCGTGGCCGACGGCGAAGGTCGCAACAGCGTGTGGCTGGCGAGCCAAGGCTTCCGGGTCGACGCGTTCGACATCGCCGACGTGGCGGTGGCCAAGGCGCGCGCCTTCGCCGCGCGCGCGGGCGTGGCCGTGCACTACGACGTCGCCGACTGCGACGGCTACGCATGGCCCGAGGCGTCGTTCGACGGCGTCGTCGCGATCTTCGTGCAGTTCGCCGATCCGGACCTGCGCACCCGCATGTTCGCGAACATGGTCCGCTGCCTCACGCCCGGCGGGGTCCTGATCCTGCAGGGCTACACGCCGAAGCAGCTCGAGTACCGCACCGGCGGGCCGCCCTTCGCGTCGCACCTGTACACGCCGCAGCTGTTGCGCGAGGCCTTCCGGGAACTGTCGATCATCGAGCTGCGGGAGTACGAGGCAGAGGTTCGCGAGGGCAGCGGCCACAGCGGACACTCGGCGCTGATCGGCATGGTGGCGCGACGTTAAGGGCGCGCGCCGCCTGTTGTCGACGAACCACGCGACGGTCGCAGGTTCAGCCTGCGTTCAGTGCGCGTTCAGCGCAGCGCGGCGCAGTTCATTCTGGTTGCGTTAGATCAACGATCCCGTACGCCGCCCCACTCTCCAATGGCACCAGCACTTGGAGGTTTCATGAGGCTTTCGATCGGACGGGACGGGCGCATCGAGCGTGGTGCCCGACAGCTCTTGCGAACGCTGCTCGGGTTCGCGCTGCTCGCCGCGGCGACCACGGCGGCAAACGCCATCCCGCTGTTCAACCGACAGACGGGGCAGAACTGCGTCGCCTGCCACGCCGGCGGGCAATTCCCCGAACTGACGCCGTACGGACGGCTGTTCAAACTCACCGGCTACACGATCGGGCAGCGCACGCTGCCGCTGGCGGTGATGGGCGTGGTGAGCTACTCGAAAGTGTCCGACACGTCCAAGAGTGTCGACCCCGCCACCGACTTCAGCAAGAACGGCGATCCGATCTTCGCCACCGCCAGCGTCTTCCTCGGTGGCAAGATCACCGACAACATCGGCGCCTTCGCGCAGATCACCTACGACAACTACGCGTCACTCGGTGATGACGGCAAGTACCACGGTCACACGAACGCCGACAACATCGACGTTCGATATGCCGATCGGTTCATCTCGGATCAACGCGACCTGATCGTCGGCGTCAGCGTCAACAACAACCCGTCGGTCAGCGACCCGTGGAACACGGCCGCGGCATGGATGCAGTACGTGCCGGTGCCCAGCCCGACGAGCAGCCGGTTCATCGATGGCAACGCGCCCTATCCCGGGTTCAGCCCCGGCGGGAACCTCGGCGGCGTCAGCGTCTATGCCTTCCTCGACCGGCGCTTCTATGCGGAACTGGGCGGCTACCGCACGGCCAAGGGCTTGTTCTCGGTCATGAGCGCCGGCTTGGCCGATGCCGACATCACCCGGCTCGACGGCGTCAATCCGTACTGGCGGCTTGCCTACAACCATGAGTGGGGTGCGAACAGCCTGATGCTCGGCATGTCGGGCATGAACTCGCGCGTGTTCGACGACCCGCTGGACACGTCGGACCCGGCGACCACGCACCGCTACAACGAGGTGGGGCTTGACGCGCAGTATCAGTACCTGCTCGATCCGCACGCGGTCACCGCACAGGTGGCGTACATGCACAGCCGTCACCGCTATCCCGACTTCCTGGCCAACCAGGCCGCAGCGTTCGTGGGCCCGAACGGCGAAACGCTGGCCAACTCCAACAGCGAAGACACCAACCGCACGCTGCGCGCCAAGCTCACGTATGTCTACCAGGCGAAGTACGGCGGCAGCGTCGGCTACTTCGATCTGACCGGTACCACCAACACCTTCAACCAGAGCGCCGGGTACGACCCCGCGACGCTGACGCTGACCGCCGACGACCCGGTCGGCGCCAATCTCACCGGCAATCCGGCCACGCAGGGTTGGACGCTCGAGGCCTTCTGGACGCCATTGCAGTACGTGCGACTCGGTGCACAGTACACGATGTACAGCAAGTACAACGGCGCATCGCACAACTACAACGGCTTCGGGCGCAACGCGAGCGACAACGACTCGTTGTTCCTCTACGCCTGGTTCGCCTATTGATCGCGCCGACGCCAGAGACGAGGAGAAATCATGAAATCGAAGCTGATGATGATCGGGATCGCAACGCTGGCCGTTGCCGGCTGTGCCAATCCCGAACGCTCGCGCGATCTCGGCAACCCCGACATCGAAGCCAAGGTGCTCGCGCAGCAGGTCTGCTCCAACTGCCACGGCATGAGCGGCAATGCGGTATCGCCGAACTTTCCCAACCTGGCGGGCCAGCTCGAGCCCTATATCACCGCGCAACTCAATGGCTTCAAGAGCCATGACCGGCGCGACCCTGCCGGATACGAGTACATGTGGGGCCTGAGCCGCAGCTTGAGCGACAAGCAAATTGCCGGGCTGGCCGGGTACTACGCCGCACAGTCGCCCCAACCTCAGCCGCTGGAGGGCAGCGCGACGCAGATCGAAGCCGGTCGCGCGGTGTTCGAGTCGGGCGTGCCCGACAAGAACATCCCGGCATGCAAGACATGCCACGGCTCGATGGCTGCGGGCCAGGGCACGTTCCCCCGTCTGGCTGGCCAGCATGCCGACTACGTGGTCAAACAGCTGACCGTGTTTCAGCGCACTGACGATCGACCCGAAGGCAGCGTGATGAAGGTCGTGGCCCACGACCTCACGCCTCAGAACATCGTCGACGTGGCGTCGTACCTGCAATCGTTGAGCATCGCGAAGTAGGTCGCCCCGCCGCCCGGCGCGTGACCTCGCCCGATCCGACGCGGCGCGTCAACCGTTCGCGGGGCCGGCCAACCGCCTTGCGCTGCGGACGCGAGATCGGCTTGCCATTCGCCGGCGACCGCCGGCGAGGCGCGCCGCTGTCCTTATGCTTGCGCCATGCCGCACAGGCCACGGGGGCGCGACCCCGTCGGGCCGTGTGAGGCGTGGTGCCACAAGCTCGGAGCGCACTCCCATGTCCAGTTCCACAGCCACGAAGGAGTTTCTTCTGCTCTCGCGCGGGCAGTGGGACCCGGAGAGGTCGCTCGACGAGATCCAGGCCGCGATCGATCGCTTCTACGATTGGTACGAGCGAGGCGTGCGGGCAGGCACGTTCAAGCGCGGCCAGCGCCTGGGCACCGAAGCCAGGTTGGTGACCCGGACGGGCATCGTCGACGGGCCGTTCACCGAGGCCAAGGAGATCGTCGGCGGCTACTGGTTCATCGTCGCTGCCGGCCTCGAAGAAGCGGCTGCGATCGCGGCGCAGAACCCGTGCCTGGCGTTCGGCCTGTCGTACGAGATACGACCGATCGAAGCGCA
>DATIFD010000645.1:0-4961 GCA_035455385.1 Burkholderiaceae bacterium | reverse complement strand
AGGTAGGCCTGCCCGTCGGGCGGCACACCGCTGCGCTGCGACTGCCAGATCATCTCGCCCAGGCACTCCATCGCCTCGTGGTGCGCGTCGTGCAGCGAACCCAGCCGTTCGGCAAGCGCCTCCACCGCCGCGCGGATGCCCGCCGGCTGGTCGATCGAGCACTGCTCGCTGATCGACAGGTGCATTGACAGGTGCAGGAACGGGTTGGTCCGTCCAGCGGCGACCGGATAGTCGGCTGCGAGCGCTGCGTCCTCGTCGGCGAGGTCGCCGTGGTACTCGGGGTGCTCGGCGATCCACAGCGCGGCCAGCGCCTCCAGCGCGCTCAGCGGCGTCGCGTCGCGCTGCTTGCGCCAGGCGCCGCAGAAGAAGCGCCGCACGTCGTGCTGGTTGGGCTGGAACACGCGGACAATTGTCGCCGCGGCGCGAGGTGCGGTCGCGCCGGAGGGCTTCGTTGCCGCTGATCACCGACCCCGCGTTCTATGCCGTCGCGGCGCCCGCGGCGCTGCTGGTGGGCATCGGCAAGAGCGGGGTGGCCGGCGGCTTCGGCATCCTCGCGGTGCCACTGATCGCGCTGGTGCTGCCGGTGCCGCAGGCCGCGGCGATCGTGCTGCCGCTGCTCACGGTGGGCGACCTTTTCGGGCTGGCGGCGCTGGTTCGAGCGCGCGATCGCGCGCTGCTGCGAGTGCTGCTGCCCTCGGGGCTGGCCGGCATCGCGATCGGGTTTGCGCTGTTCGGCGTGCTGACGCCGAAGACGGTATCGGCGGTGCTCGGCGTGATGACGCTGCTGTTTCTGGCGCAGCGCGCCTGGGCATCGTCGCGCACCACGGCGCGCGCGGTGCCGAGCTGGTTCACTGCGATGGCGGGCATGGTCTCCGGCGTCACCAGCTTCGTGGCCCACGCCGGCGGGCCGCCGATCTCGATCGCGCTGCTGCCGATGCGCCTGCAGCCGGCGGTGTTCGCCGCCACCACGGCGGTGTTCTTCACGGCGATCAACGCGTCGAAGTGGCTGCCTTACGCCTGGCTGGGCTTGATCGACACCACCAACATGCTCACCGCGCTCGCGCTGGCGCCGTGCGCGGTGATCGGCGTGTGGCTCGGCGTGTCGCTGCTGCGCCGACTGCCGCCGGTGTGGTTCTACCGGCTGGTCTCGGCCGGGCTGCTCGTGACCGGGCTCAAGCTGACCTGGGACGGTCTGCGCTAGCGGCGCCGTCGAAGGTGGCCTCGTCGTCGCGACCGCGCGTGCGCTCGGCCAGCGCGCGCTCCTGCGCCAGCACCCGCTCGAGTTGCTCGCGGCCGGCCTTGGACAGCGAGATCAGCCGCTGTTCGTCGCCCAGGTGCGGCGCCATCGCGACCAGCTGCTCGATGCTGTGGCGGCGAAACCGCTGCGCCAGCGTGCGCGCGCGATGCGGCTCGGCGCCCAGCAGCTCGAGCACGCTGCGCCCGCTCATCAGCGCCGAATCGAGCGTCTCGCGCTCGATGAAGCGCACGCCGCGCTGGTGCAGCTGCGTCCAGTGGGGCGCGTCGCGCGCGCGCGCGACGATCGCCAGATGGGGAAAGTGCTCGCGTGCGAGGTCGACCAGCGCCAGGTTCTGCGCGACGTCGTCGATCGCCACCACCAGCACCTTGGCGCGCTCGGCGCCGGCCACGCGCAGCAGGTCCAGGCGCGTGGCATCGCCGAAGTAGGTCTCCCAGCCGAAGCGGCGCGTCACATCCACCTGGTCGGCGCTGTGGTCGAGCACGGTGGCGCGCAAACCGTTGGCGAACAGCAGCCGTCCGACGATCTGCCCGTAGCGGCCGAAGCCGGCGATGATGACCGGGGCGCTCTGCGGCTCCTCGATGCGGTGCGCGGTCGTGTCCTTCTTGTGCGCCTGCAAATGGGCGGCCCACCAGCGGTCGCTGGCCAGCAGCAGCAGCGGCGTCAGCAGCATCGACAGCGCCACCACCGCCACCAGCAGCGACGCGGTGTCGGGCTCGATCACGCGCCCCTGCGTGGCGGCCTGGAAGACGACGAAGCCGAACTCGCCGCCTTGCGCGAGCAGCACGACGAACACCGAGCGCTCGGCCAGCGGGATCGGCATCGTGCGCGTCATGACCCACAGCACCATGGTCTTCAGCAACAGGAACGCCGCCACCAGTCCGACGATGCGTCCCGGGTGCTGCATCACCACGTGGAAGTCGATCGACATGCCCACCGCGATGAAGAACAGGCCGAGCAGCAGGCCCTTGAACGGCTCGAGGTCGGTCTCCAGCTCGCGCCGGTATTCGCTCTCGGCCAGCAGCACGCCGGCGAGAAACGCGCCGAGCGCCATCGACAGCCCGACCGACTGCATCAACGCGGCGATCGCCACCACCAGCAACAGCGCCGCCGCGGTGAAGATCTCCGGCGTCCTGCTGCGCGCGATCCAGCGCAGCATCGGCCGCAGCAGCAGCCGCCCGCCGAACACCACGGCGGCGATCACCGCCAGCGCGCGCGCCGCCTCGAGCCAGTGGTCGACGGCGCTGCCGTCGTGCGCGCCGCCACCGCCGAGCAGCGGCACCAGCGCCAGGATCGGGATCGCCGCGATGTCCTGCAGCAGCGCCACCGACAGCACGCCCTGGCCCGCGGTGGTGCCGGCGAGGTTGCGCTCGTTGAGCACGGCCAGTCCGATCGCCGTCGACGACATCGCCAGCCCGAGCGCGGCAACGAGCGCGAGCCGCCAGCCGACGCCGAAAGACACCGCTACTGCGAGCATCAGCGCCGTCGAGCCGAGCAACTGCAGCGAGCCCCAGCCGAAGATCGGCCGGCGCATCGCCCACAGCCGGCGTGGCTCGAGCTCGAGCCCGACCATGAACAGCATCAGCACGACACCGAACTCGGCGAAATGCAGGATCGATTGCGCGTCGCTGACGAGGTTGAGGCCGAACGGTCCGATCGCGATGCCCGCCACCAGGTAGCCGATGATCGAACCCAGCCCCGCGTAGCGCGCCAACGGCACCGCGATCACCGCGGCGGCGAGGTACACCAGGGTCAGGGTGAGCCAGTGCGACATGCCGCTCAGCGGGTCTCGGCCACGGGCCGTTCGCCTGCATCGACCAACTGGGTGCGCTCCCCCGCATCGACCACGTGAGGGCGTTCCCCCTCGGGCGCCACACCCTGGATGCACGGCATCATCTCGGCCAGCTCGGGCCAGTCGGGCCAGCCGTGCAGGCGCTCGACCAGCACCGCGACGTGGGCGTCGATCTCCTCGCGCGTGGCGCGGTGCGCGCCGTGCAGCACCATCGGCGGCAGGAAGCGCATGCCGGCCAGCGACGCCGTCTGCTCGTACGGCGGCCAGAACGCGTCGATGAAGAAGCGGTTGTGGCCGTCGGGCCGGTACGACGCTTCGGTGCCGCCGGTGGACACCACCAGCCAGAGGTCCTTGCCGGCGAGCCGGTCGCCGCCGGGCCCGTAGGCCCAGCCGTAGGCGAACACCTCGTCGAGCCACAGCTTCAGCAGCGGCGGCATGCCGTACCAGTGCACCGGGTGCAGCCACACGACGAGGCGGGCCTGCAGCAGCGCCGCCTGTTCGGCCTCGACGTCGATCACGTAGTCGGGATACAACGCATAGAGATCGCGCAGCTGCCAGCGTGCGCCGGCGCGCGTGCTCCCGGGCTGCAGGGCTGCGCGCAGTGCCGCGTGCACGCGCGAGTGCTGCAAGTCCGGGTGGGCGAGCAGCAACAGGATGTCCGACATCGTGGCGACAGCGGTGGCGGGCGTGGTTTGTCCGGTGCCGACGCATTGCACCGGCCCGCTACCATAGCCTGAATCGCGCCGTGCCTGCTGGCGTGTGCTTTCGAACGAGGAGGGACGCATGCCGGTGATCGTTGTCGCCAACCCGAAGGGCGGGGTCGGCAAGAGCACCCTGGCCACCAACATCGCCGGCCTGTATGCGCGCCAGGGCCACTCGGTGATGCTGGGTGACGTCGATCGCCAGCAGTCGTCGCGCCAATGGCTGGCGCTGCGACCGGACGCGGCGCCGCGCATCCAGGGGTGGGACGTGATGGGCGAATCGACGCTCAAGGTGCCCAAGGACGTGACGCACGTGGTGCTCGACACGCCGGCCGGCCTGCACGGCAAAGTGCTCGATGCGCTGATGCGCGTCGCCGAGCGCGTGCTGATTCCGCTGCAGCCGAGCCTGTTCGACATCCAGGCCACCCACGCGTTCGTCAGCGAACTGCGCGCGCACAAGCGCGGTGCCGACGTCGAGCTGGCGCTGGTGGGCATGCGCGTCAAGGAGCACACGATCTCCAACGACCAGCTGCACCAGTTCCTCGGCACGCTCAAGCTGCCGGTGCTGGGCTACCTGCGCGACACCCAGAACTACGTGCACGTGGCCGCGCGCGGCCTCACGCTGTGGGACGTGACGCCGAGCCGCGTCGAGCGCGACCTCGAACAATGGCAGCCGCTGGCGAAGTGGCTGGACGACGCATGATTCAGATCCCCCGGCTGAGCAGCCTGCAGCAGCGCGTCGGCGAAGAGCTCGCCGTCGGCGACTGGGTCCGCGTCGACCAGGCCACGATCGACAAGTTCGCCGACGCCACCGGCGACCACCAGTGGATCCACGTCGATCCCGAGCGCGCGAAAGGCGGCCCGTTCGGCGCCACCGTCGCGCACGGCTTCCTGACGCTGTCGCTGCTGCCTCGGCTGGCCGAGTCGGCGATCAAGATCGACGACGTGCGCATGGGGGTCAACTACGGCCTGAACCGCGTGCGCTTTCCGGCGCCGGTGCCGGTGGACAGCCGCATCCGCGCGCGCATGAAGCTGCTCGGCTACGAGCCGATCGACGGTGGCGCGCAGCTGGTGATGGAGGTGACCATCGAGCGCGAGGGCAGCGCCAAGCCGGTGTGCGTGGCCGAGACGGTATCGCGCCGTTACCTGTGACCACTCCCGAAGCGGCCTGGCGGCCGCGCGCCAGTCCCTCGCGGAGCTCGGGCCGTTCGAG
>DATIFD010000644.1:0-17225 GCA_035455385.1 Burkholderiaceae bacterium | reverse complement strand
ATGCGCTCGGCGCCCTTGGTGACGACGATGAAGTTGATCACCACCAGGATCGCGAACACGATCAGGCCGACCGCGAAGTTGCCGCCGATCAGGAAGTGGCCGAACGATTCGATCACCTGCCCCGCTGCGCCGGCACCGGTGTGGCCCTGCATCAGCACCACGCGGGTCGACGCCACGTTGAGCGACAGGCGCAGCAGCGTGGTGATCAGCAGCACGGTCGGAAAAGCCGCGAAATCCAGCGGCCTGACCATGCGCGCGGCCACCATCATCACGGTCAGCGCGATCGCGATGTTGAACGTGAACAGCACGTCCAGCACCAGCGGCGGCAGCGGCAGCACCATCATCGCCAGCACCAGCACGACGAACAGCGGCGCGATCACGCCCTTGACCGCGTCGGCGCGTGCGCCGAACCACTGCGTGAGCAGCGCGTTCACTCAGCACCTCCGGCCGGCGCGGCCGGCGCCGGGGCGATCCAGCCACCGCGGGGCAGGCACGTGCGTTGCGTTCGTGCGGGCTTCATGCGGCCTCTTGCGGGTCGTAGCCCGGCGGCAGTTGCGGCTCGGGCACGGCCTGCGGCATCGGGGCAGAGCCGGCCAGCGCGGCTCGCAGCTGGTACACGTAGGCCAGCACCTGCGCCACCGCGGCGAACAACGCCGCCGGCACCTCGCGGTCGATCTCGACGTGCGCATACAGCGCGCGCGCCAACGGCGGCGAGCGCAGCACCGGCACCTTGGCGTCGCGCGCGATGTCGCGGATCTTCATCGCCAGCAGATCGGCGCCCTTGGCCACCACGCGCGGCGCGGCCATCGTGGACTCGTCGTACTTCAAGGCCACCGCGTAGTGCGTCGGGTTCATCACCACCAGGTCGGCCTTGGGCACGTTGGCCAGCATGCGGCGCTTGACCATCTCGCGCATGCGCGCCTTCACCTTGGCCTTGACCTCGAGGTTGCCCTCGAGCTCCTTCATCTCCTGCTTGGCCTCTTCGCGGCTCATCATCAGCCGCTTCATCCACAGGTGGCGCTGCAGCGGCACGTCCACCGCCGCAAATGCCGCCAGCGGCAGCAGCAGCCACCACACGCCCCACAGCACGGCCTGCGCGGTGTGGGCGACCGCGGCCGGCAACGGCATCGCCAGCGCGTCGTGAAAGCGCGCCAGCAGGCGGCTGAGCGCGACGCCACCGATCACCGCCAGCACCAGCGCCAGCGCGCTCGCCTTCAGCGTGTCGCCCAGGTGCGCCTTCGAGAACATGCGCGCCAGCCCGGTCAGCGGGTTGAGCTTGGCAAGGCTCGGCGCGAGCGGCTTCCAGCTGAAGTTCCAGCCGCCGGCCAGCACTGCCGAGGCGATCGCCGTCGCTGCCATGCCCAGCCCAAGCGGCAGCAGCGCCGCGAGCAGGCGGTGCGACTGCTGCGACAGCGCTTCGAGCATCGACTGCGGCGCGGCCAACGCCGCGGCATCGAAGCGCAGGCCGGTGGCCAGCAACTGCCCCGCCGCGTGCGTGGCCAGCGGCGCCAGCACCACCAGCGCCGCGACGCCGGCGGCCATCGGCAGCAGATGGGCGAGGTCGCGCGAGCGCGCCACCTGGCCGTCTTCGCGCGCCTTGGCCAGGCGCCGGTGCGAGGCGGGTAAGTTGCGGTCTTGCGGATCGGCCATGGACGGAACGACTGGGAGTCGATTCCGCCATCGTGCCGAGGGCGCCGTCTTCTTAAGCCCGAAAAGCCGGGGAACGCCCGGCCCTTTTTACAACTGGATCGGCGCGGGTGTCAGAAGCCGAGGCTCGCCAGCAGGTCGTCGACCTCGCTCTGGCTCTTGACCACGTCGCTGCGGCTGTCGGCGTCGACCACCGGCCCCTGCAGCGCCGCGATGTCAGTGACTTTCTCACGCTGATCGGGCGGCACCACCTGCACCAGCAGCTTTAGCAGGTTGTCCTCGAGGTCGGTGGCCAAAGTGACCACCTTCGACACGACCTGGCCGGTCAGGTCGTGAAAGTCCTGCGCCAGCATGATGTCGGTGAGGTGTCGGTCGATGCGCCCGGTGCGCGCGTCGACGTCACCGACGAAATTCATCACCGCGCCGGAGGCCACCGCGCGCACCGGGTCGGCGGTCAGCCCGGCGGCGAGCGCACACGTCTCGGCGGCGATGCGCCGGTGCTCCTGCTTGGCCTGTTCGACCGAGTCGAGCACCTTCTCGGCGGCCTGCGCCGTCTTGGCGGCGATGTAGTTGAGGCGGCTGCGCGCATCGGGCAGACCGTCGGCGGCCTGCTGCAGCTTGGGCATCACGCCGAGCTGTTGCAGCGCGTCGTGCAGCATGCGCGTGATCGCGCCGATCTGCTGGAATACCTCGGGCGACGCCGCCACCGGCCCGTCGGGCATCAGCGCGGCGAGGTCGTCCATCCTCATGGGGGCCTCGCGGGTTCGGTTGTTGGTTGTTGTCGGCTGCCGGCGCGGGTCACGCCCCGATCTTCTGGACGATCTTCTGTACCTTCTCTTCCAGCGTGGCCTTCGTGAACGGCTTCACGATGTAGCCGGAGGCGCCGCTCTGCGCGGCCAGCACGATGTCTTCCTTGCGCGCCTCGGCGGTGACCATCAGCACGGGGACGTGCTTCAGCGCCTCGTCGGCCCGCACGGCCTTGAGGAACTCGAAGCCGTTCATGTTGGGCATGTTGATGTCGCAGACGACGAAGTCGAACTTCTGCGCCCTCATCGCTGCCAGCGCCGCCGCGCCGTCCTCGGCCTCCTCGGCCTGCTCGCAGCCCATCTCCTTGAGCAGGCCGCGCACGATCCGCCGCATGGTCGAGAAGTCGTCAACGATCAGGTACTTCAGGTCGGCGGGGTTGCTCATCGGGGTCCTTCGGGCACGCGGACTACACGGCGTGCTGTTCGTGCTCTTATCGGCCGCGCGGCGGCGGGCTTGAGACCACCGTCGGCCGCTCGGGCCGGATCGACGCCTCGGCGTCGGCGGCGTCGGCAGCCGGCTGCGACTTGAACATCGCGTCCTCGGCTTCGCGCGTCATCACCACGATGCTGATGCGGCGGTTGGTCGGATCGTCGGGTTCGTCACGCTTGAGCAGTTGGCTGGCCGCCAGGCCCTGCACGCGCAGCACCCGGTCGTCGGGCAGGCCGCCGGCCAGCAGCTCGCGGCGCGACGCGTTGGCCCGGTCGGCCGACAGCTCCCAGTTGCTGTAGCCGCGCTCGCCGCCGGAGAACGGCATCGCGTCGGTGTGGCCCTCGAGCGTCAGCCGGTTGGGCACCTCGGTCAGCACCGCACCGATCGCACGCAGCAGGTCCTGCATGTACGGCTGCACCTGGGCCGAGCCGCTGGCGAACATCGGGCGGCTCTGCGCGTCGACGATCTGGATGCGAAGGCCGTCGCGGGTCAGCTCCAGCAGGATCTGCGAGCGGAACGCGCCGAGCGCCGGGTTGCTCTGGATCTCGCCCTCGATGCGCTGCTGCAGCGAGCGCAGGCGCGAGATCTCGGCACGGACCTGCTCCTCCTTCAGCGCCTTCAGGTTCACGGTCTTGCGCTCGGACTCCACGTCGCCGCGCTTGACCTGACCGGTGGTGCGCGTGAGATCCTGGCCGCCGCCCTTGAGCACGTGCGACGCGTCGCCGGCGCCCGAGCCGCCGAACATCGCCACCTTCATCGGCGACGAGAAATAGTCGGCAATGCCCTTCTTGTCGCCCTCGGTGGTCGAGCCGAGAAGCCACATCAACAGGAAGAACGCCATCATCGCCGTCACGAAGTCGGCATACGCGATCTTCCAGGCGCCGCCATGGTGGCCATGGCCACCCTTCTTGATGCGCTTGACGATGATCGGCTGCAGTTTCTTGGCGTCACCGGCCATGTCATTGCTCCGCGGCTGGGTTTGTGATTGCTCGCAGCAGCCCGCCGGTCTCGCCCGGCAGGCGAGCTACTTTCATTTGCGGCCTCAAATGAAAGTAGCCAAAGCAAAGGGGCTAATACGATCTGATTCGCTGACGTGGCAACAACCCACGAACAACGCCGGTTCGATTCGATGCACTGACTTTCGCGGATGCATCGCTTCCGCGGCCAGTGAGCGGTGGAGTCGAACCGAGCTACTTCGTGGGTTGTAGCCAAGCGAGCCGGTCAGATCGGTTTTCAGGCCCTTTGCTTTGGTTACTTTCATTTGGGCCAGCAAATGTTCCGAAGGGGGATCCGGTAACTTCGCGCAGCGATGTTGCCGGATACCAAAGTGACCGCCGGCGGGGCGCGACCCGCGGGCTCTCGCGCAGTGAGCAAGACCAAAGCTCACTTCCTTCCCTTCACGTGCCCCTCGAGCTCGATGAAGGTCGGACGCTCGGTCGAATACAGCACCTTGCGGCCGAACTCGATCGCCACCTGCGGCGCGTAGCCCTGCATCGACGCCAGCAGCGTGGTCTTGATGCACTGCAGCTCCTTGCCGCTCTCGTCGACCTTCTGCTCCAGCAGGCCGGCCAGCGGTTCGAAGATGCCATAGGACAGCAGGATGCCGAGGAAGGTGCCGACCAGCGCCGAGCCGATCATCGCGCCCAGCACCGCGGGCGGCTGCCCCACCGAGCCCATCGTGTTGACCACGCCGAGCACCGCCGCCACGATGCCGAACGCCGGAAGACCGCCGGCCAGCCGCTGCAGCGCGCTGACCGGCGCGTGGGCCTCGTGGTGATGCGTCTCGATCTCGCTGTCCATCAGCGACTCGATCTCGTGCGCGTTGAGATTGCCCGACACCATCATGCGCAGGTAGTCGGTGATGAACTCGCTGACGTGGTGGTCGTTGCCGACAGTGGGGTACTTCTGGAACAGCGGCGAGTTGTGCGGGTCCTCGACGTCCTTCTCGATCGACATCAGGCCTTCCTTGCGCGCCTTCTGCAGGATGTCGTACAGCAGGGCCATCAGCTCCATGTAGCGCGCCTTGGTGTACTTGCTGCCCTTGAAGCAACTCGCCAGGCCGGAGACCGAGGCCTTGAGCACCTTCATCTGGTTGTTGGCGACGAAGGCGCCGATCGCCGCACCCATGATCGTGACCATCTCGAACGGCAGTGCGTGCAGCACGACGCTGATGTTGCCGCCGTGCGCGATGAACACGCCGAACACGCAGCCCAGCGCGACAACCCAGCCGATGATGACGAACATGGTCCTTCCCGTTCGCGGTCGTCGGCAGCCCTTCGGCTGGCGCACCCGCCGCTTCAGCCATATCGGCCCGCGGGTGGAGCTCTTGAGCGGGTTACACGATGCGCCGCACCGGTTTCACAGCGCGTGACCGGCCCCATCGGGCCCACAAGAAGAAGCGGCGCGTCACCGAAGCGCCGCGCCGCAACGGCACGCATCGGTGCCGCTAGGAGGAGACAAGCAGGAGAACAGGGATCCGTCTGTGATGTCGGCTCCCTGAGGTCAATTCTGTAGCCGGCCGCCGCGCCGGATCAGTGAATTTCCAACGTTACGGCACGCAACGAGCCGTTCTGGCGGCCCTTGCCGGCGCGCGCCGGCGGGGCGCAAAGGCCGCAGACGTAGTGGCGCGCGATCTCGTGGGGGTGGGTCACGAAGTGGCCGCCGCACTTGGAGCAGGCGGTCATCGTGAGCATCCCGTTGTCGACGAACTTCACCAGCCGCCAGGCGCGGGTGACCGACAGCTGCGGCTCGAGGTCCTGCGCGGAGATCTGCTCCAGGTACAGCTTGTAGGCCTTGATGACGGTGTCGATCTCGTCGAGTTCGGCCGCCTTGTTCAGGTACTCGTGAATGTTGAGGAACAGGCTGGCGTGGATGTTGGGCTGCCAGGTCATGAACCAGTCGGTCGAGAACGGCAGCTGACCCTTGCTCGGGCTGCGGCCGGCCACCTCCTTGTACAGCCGCAGCAGGCGCTCGTAGCTCAGGTCGGTCTCCGACTCCAGCACCTGCAGCCGCGCGCCCAGGCGGATCAGCTCCACCGCGCGTTCGATCTGCCTGGCCTCGGTGAGGATGCTCTTGACTCGCATGGTTCCCTCCGGCGTCCTGTTGTGGTGGCTGCCGCGTCAGGCCGCTTCCTGGTGGCGGCCGGCCATCAGGATCGAGGCGTGCAGCCGCGACACGCCGTCGTTGGCGGCTGGCTTGCCGTGGTTGGTGAGCAGGCCCCACACCATCTCGTCGTCGCAGCGCATGCGGCACAGCAGCGTGTTGCACGACGCGATCTTCATCATCTGCGCCGGCGTCAGCGCGTCGATCAGCACCGCGCTGTCCTCGCCGAGGCCCAGGCGGAACAGCGCTTGCTCGCGGTCGCTGCGGATCAGCGTCTGCGCCAACATCAGGTAAGACAGGTTGGCCTCGCGGATCTCGGCAAGCACTTGGTCGCTGGTCATTCGATACTCTCCTGGCCCTCTGGAGCCTTCCTCGATGAACGTGACTGTAGGGATCGACCGATCCGCGGAACATCGGTGCGATTCGCGATCTTCAGTCCCGGAAGTTCCAGGGTGCGTGTAGGAAGGGGGCCGACACGCGAACGTGCGATCTTCACGTCCACATGGCGCAGAGCGGTGCAGTGGACATCTCCGTCGGGCTCAGGCGACCGCGGCGGCAGGCGTAGCGCTACATGCGTGGTACAGCCACGCCGCGTCCACGGCATCGTCGGGAACGTCGAGCGACGGGCTCATGGTGCGCGCCAATATTCGTTCGCGCGGCGTCGTCTCCACTTTCTCGAGCACCACGCGCATGAACGCTGCGCGCTCGCGCGGCGCCTCGCGCAGCTCGAGGTCGAGGTAGTGCGAGCTGCGCACACCGAAGCGGTGCTCGAACCATCCGAGGTACCAGAACCAGTCTGTGTAGTAGAGCCACGAGTTCTCGTTCATCGCGCGCACGTGGGTTGGGTCCTGCCAGGCGGTGGGCGCATGCTCGTACGGCACTTCGATCACCAGCTGGCCGCCCACGCGCAGCAGCTGCAGCACCTGGCTCATCAATTGCGGCAGGTCGGCCACGTGCTCGAGCACGTTGTTGGCCAGCACGCAGTCGAGCTGGCCCTCTGCGAGCTCGACCGGCCCCACGGTGTGCGACGGTGCCTGCAGCGGCAGCCCCAGCGGCCGCGAAAGGTCCAGCACAAGGTCGGGCTCGGCCCGCGGCAGCACATCGACGTTGAGCCATCCGGGCCTGTAGTCCTTGCCCGAACCGATGTGGATGCGTGTCGGCCGCCACGGCACCTGCGGCCGGCGCTCATGGTGTGCACCGCCGAAACCGACAGCGAACGCCAGCAGGTCGCCGTAGGCCTCGACCGGGTCGGCGTCGCGAAACTGCGCAAGCGCCGCCTGCGCGCGCTCGGCGAAGACGGCCGTGTCGTTGAACTCGGCCAGCGCGCGCTCGAGCGAGCCGTCGTCGAACCAGTGCACGCAGCGCTCGAAGGCTGCGTGCGGCCGGCAATCCGCGCCGCGCTCGGAGATCACCGGCGTGCCGAGCGACAGGCAGTGCGCGACGCGCACCTGCTCGAAGCGGCTGCTCTCGTAGAAGTGCAAGTTGAGCACCGCCTTGGCCTGCGCGATGTACTGGTCGCGTTCGGCGCCGTAAAGCGCCGAATCGAACATCGTGACCTGCACGCCGAGGGCCTCGATGCGGTCGATCAGCGCGCGGCGACGCGGGTTCATGCTGCCGACGAACAGCAGGTCGATCGGCCGCTGCGCGATCGGCAGCGATGAGGCGTTGGCCAGGTATGGCGCGTGCAGGATCGGCACCACCGGCACGGCGTCGATGTCGCGTGCATAGGACGCGACGTTGTCGGCATCGTAGTCCACCACCGCCGAGCCGGCCAGCAGGTCGCGGTAGGCCGCCGGCACCTGCGCACCGCCTGCGCCGAGCTGCTCCAGGTTGACGAACACGCAGGCATGGCGCTCGCGCAGCGAGGCCTCGAACCCCAGGTGAGCGCCGAACACGAAGTTCACCGCGTCGTGGCGCAGCCGGTTCTTGGCCATGCTCACGGTGGCGCCGAAGCGGCGGAACTGGTGGCGGAAGTAGCGCGCGGGGTCGACGAACCCGAGCGAATGCACGTAGCCGAGCGGCTGCACGATGCAAAGATGGATGTCGGGTAGCTGGCTCATCGATGGTCCCCGGTCGCCGGACGGTGCACGGGCCGGCACCGTCTAGCGTAGGTGCTGACCGCGCACGCAAGCGGGCGAGATGCGCGGTGAATGGCGGCCAGATCGGCCGCGGCACGACCCGGTTTCGGGCAGTCAGGCGGGCAGGTGTTCGGGCGGCTGCCCGCTCAGCGCGCGCGCCCACATGCGCTCGAACAGCGCCTCGATGTCGCGCGCGAAGCGCACGCCGTCGAACAACGGGTGCCCGGCGCGCTGCTCGATCAGGGCGTCGCGCAGCCGCTGGCGCAGCCTGTCATCGTGCGCCAGCTGCAGCACCGTCTGCTCGTAGCGCGCAACGTCGCGACAGACCAGATCGGGCAAGCCGCTCGCGTGCAGCAGGCTCGCCGCGACGCGCTGCGCGAAGGTCTCGCCCACGATGGTGATCGGCGGCACGCCGGCCCACAGCGCTTCGCTGGCGGTGGTGTGCGCATTGCACGGCCATGCGTCGAGGTAGAGATCCGCCGCGGCGAGGCGCGACAGGTGCTGGTCGGCGGGCAGCCGCGGCGCGAAGACGAGCCGAGCCGGGTCGATGCCCTGCGTGGCCGCCGCGCGCGTGAGCGCGTCCTGCACGTTGGCGTTCCAGCACAGCAACCACAACACCGCGTCGGGCAGCGCGCGCAGCAGGCGGCACCAGCTGGCGAACACGTCGCGCGAGATCTTGTACGACTGGTGGAAGCCACACAGCACCAGCGCGCCGTCGGGCAGGCCCCAGGCCGCACGCGGCTGCGGCTGGGGCAGCGCGCGCCGGCTGTCGTTGGGCTGGTAGCACAGCGGCATCTGCGCGATGCGCTCGCTGAAGTGCCCTTCGTGCCTCAGCGGCGTGACGACGGCGTCGCCGATCACGTAGTCGATGTAGTCGGCGCCGCTGGTGCCGGGAAACCCCAGCCAGTTCACCTGCAACGGCGCTGCGCGGTATGCCATCACCTGCATCACGCTGCCGTGGGTCGCGCCCTTGACGTCGACCAGGATGTCGATGGCGCGCGCCCGGATCGCCGCGGCCATCTGGCCCACGTCCTTCCCGTGCAGGTCTACGAAGTGCTCGGCGGCGGCTTCCATGCGCCGGCGCAGCGGCGATCCGTCGTCGGCGCTCGCCGAGAACAGGCTCACCTCGAAGCGCGCGCGGTCGTGCGTCTCGAACATCTGCACCGTCAGCTGACTGGTAGCGTGCTGGTGGAAGTCGGCCGACAGGTAGCCGATACGCAGGCGGCCGTCGTGCGGACGCGCTGCGATGCGCGGCAACGGCACCGTGCGCGCCGCCAGATGCCGCGCATAGTGCATGGCCACCTTGCGCTGCTCCAGCGCGTCGTCGACCAGAACCGCATGCACGAACGCACCCGTCTCGACCGCGACGCCGTCGGGTGCCACCCGCACCGCCTGACGCAGGCGCTGCAACTCGGCATCGGCCTCGTCCCAGCGACAGGCCTCGCGCTCGAGAAACACCAACAGTGCGCGCGCCGACAGTTCGCTGGTGCCCAGGCCGAGCGCCAATGCCGTGCGTACGCACTCGGCAGCCTCGGCCTTGAGGCCGAGTTCCTTGAACGACATGCCCATGCGGAAGTGCGCCAGCGCGTCGTCGATCTTCAGCGCCAGCGCATCCATGAACGCGGCCACTGCGTTCTGGTGCCGGTTCAAGCGCTGCAGCGCGTTCGCGAGCGAGACGTGGTAGGGGTGGTCGCGCGCCGCCGCCGCCGGCAGCATCAGCAGCACGTTGGCCGCCTCGTCAGCCCGCGAAAGGTCGAGCCAGGCGTGCGACTCGAGCGTGTAGGCAAGCGTCAACTCGGGGCACCGCGCGCGCAGCGCGCGCATCCGCGTCACTGCGTGCTGCGCCTGTCCGGCCTTGATCGCGGCATGTGCCGAGGTCAATGCATAGGCGGTGTCGTTGCACAACTGCGCCGCCTGCTCGAACGCCTTGTAGGCCGGCGACCACTGCTCCTGAGCGGCGTGCGCGCGGCCGGCGAGGAAGTGCCGGTGAGCGCGCCGTTGCTTCGGCGTGGCGGCACCGCGCGATGCCGAGGTGGGTTCGGGCAGGACGAGCGACGACATGGTGCGCGAGCGTAGTGCGGCCGCGGCTGCGCCATCGGCCGGAACAGCACCGCGGCCGCCTGTCAGTTCTGGCGCTCGCTCAGCGCACGGCCAGCGCGGCGCGCATCTCGCGCTCACGCTCGCGCCAGGCCTTGGCGTCGTCGTGCCGCTTCAAGCCGGCGTACAGCACGGCGAGGTTGTGCGCGCTGAGAAAGCTGCCGCGCCCCAGCACGGTGTCGGGCAGTTCCGGCCGCTCACCGATCGCCACGGCACGCTGCCACGCCGACTCGATCACGGGAAGCAGTTCTGGCCCTCGGGCCGGCTCGCAGGCGGCCCATTCCAACAACAGGTCGCCGAGCGCGAAGCAGAAGTCGGGTGAGTCGCCGTGCCTTGCCTGCTCGGTCTCGGCCAGCTGCACGGCAGCGTGGAAGCTACCGAGCTTCTTCAACGTGAACAGCAGCCGCAGCAGCAAGTCGTGGCCCCACGGCTCATCACCGGCGCCGGCCCGCGCGCGCTCGTAGTGCGGCAGCGCTTCTCCATATAGCGCGCGCAGCTCCAGGTCCTTGCCCAGCTGATAGTGAAGGTAAGCATCGTCCGGGCGCTCTGCCAGCGCCAGGCGCAGCAGGCGTTCATTGCGGCCGCGCTTGGGGTGCATCCGCGCGTCGAGATAGCCGTCGTGGCGCACGACGATACCGAGCCTGCGTCGCGGCCACGCCGCGTCCGGCTGCTCGTGGACGCGACCGCCGTAGCGGGCACCGCGCGGCAGCACGCGCGACAGCCAGCTCGTTGAGCACGACGCGCTCGCCTCGTCGGCGCCGTACAGGCTGTCGACCCGGATCACCCCGACCGTCGATGGTGCGCTGTCGCGCAGCCCGCGCAAGGCGTCGGCGCCGTTAACCAGCCACTCGTCGGCGTCGAGCACCAGCGACCAGTCGGCGTCGGCCATCTGCAGCGCGGTGTTGCGTGCCGCGGCGAAGTCGTCGCACCAGTCGAAGTGGGCCACGCGCGCCCCGGCGCGCCGGGCGATCGCTGCGGTGTCGTCGCTCGAACCCGTGTCGAGCACCAGAATCGAGTCGACGTGCGCGCGCACGCTGTGCAGGCAGCGTTGGATGCAGCGAGCCTCGTCGCGCGCGATCATCACCAGCGCCAGATGGGCCATGCCTGGATGGTGCGCGACCGGTCCTTCGTGACGTGGCGTGAACAGCGGCCGAATGACCTGGCTGTTCGCGGCGTGTGCGCAAATCGGTCACGGTTTGATCGCCCGAACTGGCTTGCTAAGACCCTCAAGTTCGATTTGCACGCCTCCGATAAGCCATCCAACGCCTCCCGCAAGGGGGACGTGGTCCGGTTGGATGAACTGCGGTTCGCAAGAGCAACAGGTTGCATCCGGCGTCGGGCAATGCCCGGAGGCTTGAAGAGCCGGATTCGTTTCAACCTGAAGGAGTCACTCAAATGGCAATGACCATCAACACCAACGTCTCGTCGCTGAACGCGCAGCGCAACCTCTCGACGTCGAAGGACTCGCTGGCCGTGTCGCTGCAGCGCCTGTCGTCGGGATTGCGCGTCAACTCGGCCAAGGACGACGCAGCCGGCCTGGCGATCGCCTCGCGCATGGACGCGCAGATTCGCGGCATCAACGTCGCAATCCGAAATGCCAACGACGGCATCTCGCTGGCACAGACGGCCGAAGGAGCACTGGCTACGATCTCCGACGTGTTCCAGCGCATGCGCGAGCTGGCCGTGCAGGCGCAGAACGGCTCCAACGGCACGACCGACCGGACCAACCTCGACACCGAGTACCAGCAGCTGTCGGCCGAAGTGACGCGCATCGCCGCGCAGACCAAGTTCAATGGTGCGGCGATCGTCGGTGCGGGCGCCGGCGCACAGACCTTCCAGGTCGGTGCCAACAACGGCGACACGCTGACGATCACGACGTCGGCCGTGACCACGGTGGCCGGCGACCTGACCACGGCCGCTAACGCCTCGACTGCGGTGGCCGCGCTCGATACGGCGATGGACACCATCACGACCAGCCGCGCCACCTACGGCGCTGCGATGAACCGCTTCAGCTTCGCGATCAGCAACCTGCAGATCACGGGGGAGAACCAGAGCGCAGCCCGTGGCCGCATCATGGACGCCGACTTCGCGGCCGAAACCGCGAACCTGTCGCGGGCCCAGATTCTTCAGCAGGCCGGCGCCGCGATGGTCGCCCAGGCCAACCAGCTGCCCAACCAAGTGCTGGCGCTGCTTCGCTAAGTGCCAGAGGCGCGCGCCGCGCTCGCGCGGCGCGTCTCGAAAGGCCGCCCCTCGGGCGGCCTTTTCGTTGGCCCTGCAAGCGACGAAGTGCACCGCTAAAGCCCTTCACATCGCCCGATCCTCGAACCGCGGTGTGCCGAAAACTCCCTCATGCAGGCTTCCCAGTTGGCCTGAACCCCGGCGAACCGGCGCAAACGGCAAGCCGAACGCCAAGGAGTCCGTATGTCGCAGACCATCAACACCAACATCTCGTCGCTGAACGCGCAGCGCAACCTGTCGACCTCGAAAGATTCGCTGGCGACGTCGATCCAGCGCCTGTCGTCGGGCCTGCGGGTCAACTCGTCGAAGGACGATGCCGCCGGCCTGGCGATCGCCGACCGCATGAACGCGCAGATCCGCGGCATCAACGTCGCAATCCGCAACGCGAACGACGGCATCTCGCTGGCACAGACCGCCGAAGGCGCACTGGCCACGATGACCGACGTGCTGCAGCGCATGCGCGAGCTGGCGATCCAGGCACAGAACGGCTCCAACGGCACCGGCGACCGCGCCAACCTCGACACCGAGTACCAGCAGCTGTCGGCCGAGATCACGCGCATCGCGGCGCAGACGAAATTCAACGGCACCGCGATCGTCGGCGCCGGCGCCGGCAGCAAGACCTTCCAGATCGGTCCCAACAACGGCGACACGCTGACCATCACCACCGCCACCGTGACCACGGTCGGCGGCGACATCACGACGGCCGGCAACGCGTCGACAGCGCTCGACGCGATCGACACCGCCCTGGACGCCATCTCGACCAACCGCGCCACTTACGGTGCCGCAATGAGCCGCTTCGCGTTCGCGATCAGCAACCTGCAGATCACCGGCGAGAACCAGAGCGCTGCGCGCGGCCGCATCATGGACGCCGACTACGCGGCCGAGACCGCCAACCTCGCGCGGGCGCAGATCCTGCAGCAGGCCGGCACGGCGATGGTGGCGCAGGCGAACCAGATTCCGAACCAGGTGCTGACGCTGCTGCGCGGCTGATGAACCGCGGGCTGCGTCCCCGCGGCGCGGCCCGATGTCCGGTCAACATCGCCCCGGCCGCCGGTCGGGGCGTGACTTTGTTCACTCAAGTACCACACCGCCCGTGCCGATAGGCCGTAGGCGAAGGTAGGTAACAGCCATGGCCACCATCTCATCGCCGGGCATCGGCAGCGGACTGGACGTCAACAGCATCGTGACGCAGCTGGTCGCGATCGAGCGCCAGCCGATCACGCAGTTGCAGACACAAGCCAGCGCGCTGCAGACCAAGCTGTCGGCGTTCGGCAAGGTGCAGTCGTACCTGTCGACGCTGCGCGACGCTGCGGCGGCGCTCACCAGCCCGAGCACGTGGAGCCAGACCACCGGGACCTCCAGCGACACATCGTCGGTGAGCGTGACCACCGACGCCAGCAACCGCCCCGGCAACTACAGCGTGCAGGTGACGCAGCTGGCGCAGGCCCAGACCAACATCTCCAAGACCTACGCCTCGGCCGACGATCTGGTCGGCGAAGGCACGCTGCACATCGAGCTCGGCAGCTGGGACTCCGGCAGCACGTTCACCGCCAACCCCGCCGCGACGGCCGTCGACATCAGCATCGGCCCGCCGGCCAAGTCGCTCGCTCAGGTGCGCGACATGGTCAACGCGGCCAACGCCGGCATCACCGCTACCGTGCTCACCGATGCATCGGGCGCGCGGCTGGTGTTCACTTCCAGCACCACCGGCGCCGCCAACGGCTTCAAGGTCACCGTCACCGACAACGACGGCGGCAACGTCGACACCAGTGGCCTGTCGGCGCTCGCCTTCGACCCGTCGGTCGGCGTGGTCACGATGTCGCAGGCGCTGGCCGCGGCCAACGCGTCGGCCCTGATCAACGGCGCGACGGTCACCTCGGCGACCAACTCGCTGACCAACGTCATCGACGGCATGACGCTGCAGCTGCAGCGCGTGACCACGGCGCCCGTGCAGATCACGACTGCGTCAGACAAGGACGCGGTCCGCAAGAAGATCGAGGACTTCGTCAAGGCTTACAACGACCTCAACAACGAGCTGGCCACCGACACCAAGTACGACGCCGCCACCAAGGCCGCAGGCACGCTGCAAGGCGACAGCGCGGCGGTGTCGCTGCGCAACGGCCTGCGCAGCATGCTGGGCGGCACCAGCGGTGCGTCCACCGTCTTCACGCGCCTGGCCGACATCGGCTTCAACGTGCAGCGTGACGGCACCGTCTCGCTGGACAGCACCAAGCTCGACAACGCGCTGGCCAACCTGGGCGAGCTGAAGAAGGTGTTCTCCAACAGCGACACGGTGACGCCTGCCAACAACGGCTTCGCGACGCTGTTTCGCCAGTTTGCCGATCAGGCGGTCGGCGTCGACGGCACGATCGCCGCGCGCACCGACGGCATCCGCGCGAGCATCAGCCGCAACGAGGATCGCCAGGCCGAGCTCGAGGTGCGCGTCACGCAGACCGAGGACCGGCTGCGCAAGCAGTACACCGCACTCGACGCGCAGATGGGTCAGCTGCAGAGCCTGTCGACCTACGTGACGCAGCAGCTGACCATCCTCTCCAACAACAGCGGCAAGTGACGGCGGCGGCGCCGCCCCCCCGGCCTGCGCACGCCAGGCCCGCCGTTACCGACACGCCGGTGCACTCAAGTCGGCTGCGCAACGGGCCGATAACGAGAGCAACCCGTCCGAACCCTCGAAGGGATTGCGCCGATGTTTGCCAGCCCCCATTCCGCCATGCGCTCGATCGCCGGCCTCTACCAGGAAGTCCAGGTCGACACCGGCGTGACGGGCGCCAGCCCGCACCGCCTGATCGACATGCTGTTCGAGGAGTTCCTCGCGTCGTGCGCCCGCGCGCGCGGGGCCATCCGCGAGCGTGACGTGCAGGAGAAGGGCCGGGCGCTCGGCCGCGCGGTGCGCATCGTCGAGGAGGGCCTGCGCGGCGGCCTGAACATGAAGGACGGCGGCGAACTCGCCCGCGTGCTGCAGGACCTGTACGGCTACGTCAGCCTGCGGCTGACGCAGGCCAATCTGAACAGCGACGAATCGCTGGTCGCCGAATGCATGTCGCTGGTGCAGCCGATCCACGACGCCTGGCGCGCGATCGCGCCGCGCGCCGGCGAACCCGGAGCGCACTGACCGTCCCGCCACGACGACACGGGGAAGATCGATGAACACGTCACTGCTCAACTACTACGAGGCGATCGAGCGCGCCAGCGCCGACATGCTGAACGCGGCGCGCGCCGGTGACTGGGACATGGTGGTCAAGCTCGAAGGCGCCTGCGGCCTCTTGATCAGCCAGCTGAAACAGGCGGCGCGCGGCGAATCGCTGCGGCCAGCCGACGCGCGCGCGCGCACGCAGATCATGCAACGCATCCTGCTGCGCGACGCCGAGATCCGCCACCTCGCCGAGCCGTGGCTCGAGCAGATCGACGGCATGCTCGCCGGCAAGCCGCGCACGCTGCACTGATCCGCCGAAGGAGGAGGCAGCATGTTCCTCGACACCCAGCCTGCTGCACTGGCCGCCAGCGGCGGCATCGACCCGTACGCCGAATTCCGCGTCAACAACCCGCGCGAGATCACGAGCCTGCTCAAGCAGCTTGCCGGCGATGCCACGCCGGTGGTGCTGTCGGGCCCGGACGCCGCCGGGTTGACCACGGTGATCTGGACGATCGACGCCGTGCAGCAGCGCATCAACTTCAGCGCCGACCCCGACAGCCCGCAATTGCAGCGCCTGATCGAGCTCGAGGAGGCGACCTGCGTGGCCTACCTCGACGCGGTGAAGCTGCAGTTCGACGTCGACCACCTGGTGCTCGTGCGCGGCAACCAGACCTGCTCGCTGCAGTCCGACATGCCGCGCGAGATGTACCGCTTCCAGCGCCGGCGCAGCTTCCGCGTGCGCACGCTCGGCCGCGGCACGCCCACCGCGCTGCTGCGCCACCCGTCGATGCCCGACATGCAGCTCGGGCTGCGCGTGCTCGACGTGTCGATCGGCGGCTGCGCATTGATGCTGCCCGCCGACGTGCCACCTTTGTCCGCGGGGCTCGAGATTCGCGGCGTGCGCATCGAGCTCGACCCCGACACGCGCTTCGACACCGACCTGCTGTTGCACCATGTCACGGTGATCCAAACCCCGTCACGGGGGTCGCGATTGGGCTGTGAATTCATGCACGTGCAGCCCCAGGCTCAGCGCGCACTGCAACGCTACATTGATCAGACGCAGAAGCGCAGAAGGCTTCTGTCCCTCGACTGACACATCTCGGCAGCAGCACTGCCGATCGCGACCACCGGCGTGCAGCCATGAAACGAGCGACCGGATCGAGACAGCGCGGATCGACCCTGATCGACATTTGCGCCGCCTGCGTGACGGGCAGCCTGACGATGGCGCTGGCGCTACCGTCGTATCAGAGCTACCTCGAGCGCACGCGCCGCGGCGATGCCGTGAGCGCGCTGCAGCGCGTACAGCAGGCGCAGGAGCGCTACATCGCCCAGCATGGCCAGTACGCGCTGCGCATCGATCAGCTCGACGAAGGCATCCCTGAGCTGAGCGACCGCGGCCTCTACCGCATTGCGATGTTCTCCGACGGGCCCGACAACTTCGAGGCGCGCGCCACTGCCGTGCCCGACCGCGAGCAGGCCAAGGACCCGGGTTGCTCCAAGCTCACGCTGCGCGTCACGCACGGCGTGATCGCCTACGAACCTTCGGTCCACTGCTGGAACCCCTGATGCAGACGCGCATCGCATCGGCGCGCACGATGGCGCGCGGCATCACGCTGATCGAGTGCGTGATCACGGTGGCGATCGTCGCCGCGCTGATGAGCATCGCATTGCCCTCG